>CAZMEF010000169.1:0-321 GCA_964565305.1 uncultured Eubacteriales bacterium
TTCTGGGACCTAACGGCGCGGGGAAAACCACCACCATCAAGATGGTGGTCGGAATCTTGAAGCAGGATAGTGGCCAGATCTCGGTCGCCGGCCGCGACATCCAAAATGATTCCATCGAGGCCAAGCGGCAGATCGGTTACGTGCCGGATGAGGCCCAGCTTTGGGATAAGTTGACGGGCGCCGAATACCTGAGTTTCATCTGCGACGTTTACGGCGTGCCCGGAAACGAAAGGGATTCCCGCGCCCGCTCGCTTCTTGAAGCCTTCGAGATCGTCAAAGCGGTGAACGACCCCATAGGTAGCTACTCCAGGGGCATGCGTC
>CAZMEF010000169.1:331-4381 GCA_964565305.1 uncultured Eubacteriales bacterium
GCGCTGGCGGGCTCGCTCATCCACCGCCCTCCTCTGTGGGTTTTGGACGAACCCATGGTTGGCCTCGATCCCAGGTCTTCCTTCATCCTAAAGGAACTGATGCGTTCACATGTGTCATCAGGTGGCGCCGTGTTTTTTTCCACCCACGTGATGGAGGTCGCGGAGCGCTTGTGCGACCGCGTCGGAATCATTCACAAAGGAAAGCTGATAGCGGTTAACACTGTGGCGGAGATGAAAACCCTTTTCGCAAAAGAGGGCGACAAGTCGTTGGAGGAGATATTCCTGGAGATTACCGAGGCCAAACTCTCAGAGGAGCACTTGCGCTCCCTTGCCACTTAGGATCGCGGCGGTCTTCTGGTCGGCGCGACGCATAAGACGAAAGGGAGGCACGGATGATGGGGGCACTTCCCAAGAAACTGCTCGGTTCCGGTGAGAGAAGGCCGTTTTGGGCTTTGGTCAGAACCCAGATAAGGACTGAATACGGCATCCGGGGGATGTCTGAAAGACTGGGTTTGGGCAAGAACCCTGCGACCGCCTACCTGTATTTGGGGCTGATCGGGTTTGGACTTGTAGGTATGTTTGCCACCGTATACAGCTTGTTCGCAAAAATGGCGGACACGCTTGTGGCGCTCAATCAACCCGGCGTGATGGTTATCCTAAGCGTCACGGCGGCACAGGTCCTGGTGCTATTCATCGGCATAAGCGGCCTCATGTCCATCATGTACGAGAGCAGGGATCTGGAGACCTTGCAGGCCATGCCTTTTAGCGGGAAGCAGATAATGGTCGCCAAAGTTACTGTATCGGTGATCATGTCGATCGCAGTCGCCGCGGCATCGGGACTTCCCGGAATCGCCGCCTTAGGCGTGAGAATAGGCTCGCCGCAGTATTGGATCTCGACGGCCGTCCTCTTGGTGGGAATCCCGATGATCCCAACCGCCCTCGCTCTTTTGGTGATCGTTCCCCTCATGAAAATGACAGGAAAATCAAGGCGCCGCGACATCTTCAGGGTGGTTTTTGGGCTTCTTGTATTCGCGCTTGTGATCGGATTTCAAGTTTTGCACACGCGTATGCTTTCGGATCCAGACACGGTGATTCAGTCGCTTATGGAGAAAAACGGGTTGCTCAAGTCATTTGCGACATACTATCCTCCGCTTAGGTGGGCGGCCTTGGCGCTCACGGCGGACGGTTTCTCGCAGGGGATCGCCAACCTCGGACTCTTTACAGTGGTTTCTACCGGCGCGCTCGGTGCGGTTCTGGCTTTCACAGAGCGATGGTTCCTCGGGGGGATTTCTCGCGAGGTCCGCACTTCGGATAAAGAGGTTCGGAACAGAACAAAGGGGGTCGGAGCGGGCGCGATCCTCGCGAAGCAGGGATCATCGATGGGGGCTTTCGTGGCGCGAGAGCACAAGATGCTCGTCAGGAACACCAACTGGCTGCTCGTGACCTTGACCAATCTGACGATAGTTCCTCTGATGCTGGTCATCAGCACTCTGAGCGCAGGCAAAGGCCAATTTAACGCCCTTGTGGCGCCTCTTCTAAGCGGATTGGCCCCGGAGGTGGTCGTGTTGGCGGTTGTGGGAATTCACGGCGCCGTGGTTTCGCTGAACCAGGTGGCCTCCACCGGGCTTAGCCGGGAAGGCGGTACTTTCGCCTTGAGCAAAACGCTGCCGGTGCGGGCCAAGTATCAGGCACGTGCCAAACTCCTTTATGCCATGGGCTTCTCTCTCGTTCAGCTTGCCATAATGATCGGGACAGTGTGGTTTGTGATGCGGCCCGGCGCGCCCGCCTTAGCTTTGATGACGGCGCTGGGAATACTGATCGCGTGGCCTATCAGCGCCATATGCTTGATGAACGATCTGTTGATGCCGAAGCTCAATTGGAGCAACCCGCAGCAAGCCATGAAGGGCAACATCAACGGACTCTTGGCAGCGTTGTTCTCTGTGGCCTATCTCGGACTTTTGTATCTGGCTGTGAGGGCAGTCTACCCGGGCCGCCTCTCGGGCCCGCCGCTCTACGGCGTTCTGGCCGCGGTCATCGTCGTTACCGGGCTGGCGCTACAAAGAGCGCTGGACTCGTTCGCCGAATCTCGATACAAAAGCATCGAAGTCTAGAAGTTACGCGTCACAAGGGGGAATTCTCGTGTCTATACTGGAAGCCGCCAAAAGAACAGAAGACAAGATAATCGCTTGGCGACGGCAGGTTCATGCGAATCCTGAGTTGGGTCTGGATACTCCCGAAACAGAGGCGCTTGTCGCGGGCGAGTTGCGTTCCATGGGCCTTGAAGTAACCACCGGCCTAGCGGAACACGGGGTGGTGGGCCTGCTTCGTGGAGGAGGGAGGAAGGCGCGCACTTTCGCCATAAGGGCCGACATGGACGCCCTTCCGGTGACTGAGGACACGGGGCTCCCGTTCGCTTCGAAGATTCCCGGCAGGATGCACGCGTGCGGCCACGACTCCCACGTAGCCATGCTGCTTGGGGCCGCTCAGATCCTTTCCGGTATGAAGGATGAGGTCCCGGGAAACGTGAAGTTCATATTCCAACCCGGCGAAGAGGGAGCGGGCGGCGCTAGGATCATGATCGAGCAGGGGGTTTTGGAATCACCCAAAGTAGATGCCATAATCGGTGGCCACGTTGGCACACTTTGGGACGTCACCGCGGGCCAGATCGGCATCAAAGCGGGCCCGCTCATGGCGGCGTCCGACCATTTCACCATCATCGTTAGGGGTAAAGGCGGGCACGGAGCGGCGCCTCATCTATCCGTCGACCCGATCGTGATCGCTTCTCACATCGTCATCGCATTGCAGACGATCCTTTCAAGAGATATCAAGCCTGTCTCTCCGGCTGTTGTGACGGTGGGCGCGATCAAAGCCGGGACGGCTTTCAACATAATACCCAACGAGTGCGCCGTGCATGGGACAGTGCGCTACCTCGACGAAGAAAGCGCCGCCCTCATTCCCCTAAGGATGCGCGAGATAGCCGAGGGAATAGCCAAGGCCATGAAGGGCAGCGCCTCTGTGGATTATAGGAGGGGATACCCTCCCACCGTCAACGATCCGGCGATGACCGACCTAGTGAAGGACGTCGCGTCCAAAATCGTGGGCGAGAAAAACGTGGTGATCGTCGACCCGACGATGGGCGCCGAGGACATGTCCTACTTTTTGCAAAGGGTACCCGGGGCGTATTTTTGCATCGGCACGGGCAATCCGAAAAAGGGAACGGACTATCCGAACCACCATCCGAAATTCGATGTCGATGAAGACGTTCTCCACCTGGGATCGGCTCTATTCGCCCAGGCGGCTATCGACTACCTAAGCGCAACCTAGACGCTTAGGAATGTTCGGTCGCGTCCAAGAAGGCCCAATCCCGCCGGGCGAAGTCCCAGCCGGTCCGGTCCATTTCGGTTATGAAGCGTGAAAGATAACCGGCGAGGGCGTCTACGATCAGTCTTCCTTTTTCCGCCGTGGCCTGGGTTGGGTCCCCGGTCGCTCCGCTTTCCGATATCTCGGGAATAGCGGTCGCAAGTTTGATCTCTTTGGGCGAAACGGGCCATTCGCCTCGCGCTACGTCCATGTCCACGCAATCCGGCGCTACGTAGAGGGCAGTGCTGGTTTCGGCTTCGCCGGCGTGCCCGAGGCCCCGGTCCTTTCCGAAAACCCCTTCGGGCAAAAGTTTGGGACCGGATATCCACCACGCTAACGAACTGGCAATCCTAACTTCCGGATGCGCCCGCTTGACTTTGAGCACCCCGATGTCGACGGCGGAGTTGTTGCCCCCGTGCCCGTTCACGAGCAAGAAACGCTTGATGCCTTGCACCACGCAGGAATGCATCACTTCGAAGATGACCTGGGCGAGGGTTTCGGGGGTCAACGTCACGGTGAAAGGCAACGGCATTAGCCCCTCGCTTGCCCCATAAGGGACCGGTGGCAATAGGAGTGCCCCTTGTACTCGTCTCGCCGTTTCCTCTGCCACAGCGTACGCCGCATAGGTGTCGGTTGCCATCGGAAGGTGAAACGCGTGGTTTTCGGTGGCGCCGGTGACCAGGATAGCCT
>CAZMEF010000170.1:0-4360 GCA_964565305.1 uncultured Eubacteriales bacterium
CGCGGGTTTTAGAGGATCGATCGAGTTACGAAAACCGAGCGAACGAAGGGCGCGCCTTGAGGTCTTGCCCCTCTCTCCCGCTTCAAGCCATTTTCGGGCCTCGGGCCAGGGAGACGCGACAGGGCTCTTGCTCGCAGAGGCCAGCTTTCGCACAGTGGCCCCGGTCACCCGGGCGGGAAGGATGTACTCCAAGTCCTGCGGATAAATGCCAGGGGGATCTTGCGTCACCATCCGCTCCGGCCTGTCGCCTACAAACCGCCGGATTATCTGCAGGATGTGCGATGGTTCCTGAGCTTTTCCTTCAGCGTCGCCCAAAGGGTGCGTGACGTACAGCCTTTCGCCGGGCCTTGTCAACGCGATGTAGACCAAGTATTTTTCGTGAAGCTGCTTAAGCCGCGAACTCGGGCTTATCTCTATCCCGCCGCTTTGGAGGCGATCCCGTTCAGAATCTGTAAATATGCCGCTTTCCGCCTGCTTTTTCGGGAAGATTCCCGCCAAGGCGCCCACAAGAAAAGTCGCCCTGCACTCAGGCTGACGCGAACGGTCAAGGCTCCCAACCAGGACCTGGTCAAGCGACGGCGGAATAATTCCGAGCCTCACGTCATGAAGCCCCGCATCCAACATGAGCGCGTACGTCTTGAGATCGCACGGACGGTCGCCGAGAACCTCCCCTGACTGCTCAAGCGTTTCGGTCACGACGCCCCAAAGACCTTCGTGGATGGACGCCTCGGCAAGGTCTCCGGTTTCCCCGGCTTCCTTCTCCCATTTGCCTAGAGTGCCGGGAACATCGAGGGCGATCAGCAGGTCCCGGAGGGCGAAGGAGATATCCCTTGCGGTGAGCGATTTCTCTCCGCGGACGGCACGGACAAAACCGGTCAGGTGCGATAGGGCAAAGCGTCTGATCTCATCGCAAAGGGCCGCGAGTTCCGCCTCTTTGGGTTCCGGTGCCATAGCGTTTCGGTCCTCGTCCGGATTGAGGTAGTGCTTACCATATCGCCAGGACTCGGTCGAAACCCACTTTTCATGGTTAATTCCGTGGGCCAGTACGTAGTTTTCAAGCAAATCGACGTCTTCTCTGCTCACGGGAATGAGGTCCGTTTTCAGGTAACGTATGACGGCATCAGTCGAAAAGGAGGTCATCGCCGCATCAAGCGCCGAACGCAACAGCTCCGCTAGCGGGTGATGGGAGCACGACCTCTTCCTGTCCAAGAAGTGCGGAATATGGTGGTCTCCGAATACGAGCGAGACGAGTTCGGCGTAGCTGTCCAGGTCCCGCGTCTCGACGGTTATGTCGCGGTATCTGTACCCACAATCCCGGACCAGCCGGATGATCTCCCTGGCCACGAACTCGATCTCGGCCAAAGGATTAGCAGTCGCTACGACCTGCACACTATCGGTGTCTTGCGCGTTGTCCTGCAAGCTGTCCCGCACGCTACCCTGCGCGAAAATCTTTCTTCCGGTTCGGAAACCGTACTCAATCGCCCTCAAGTCTGCGGTTCGAAACCTGGGTTCGGAACCCCTAACCCCCAAAAACAGGGGCGTCTCCTCGGAAACGCCGGCTCTCACGGCCATATCCCGCACTTTCTCCAGAGCATCGTGGGATTCGTGAAACAGGCTGTGCTCCCTAAGCGGGGCCTGGTACTCGTCACGGTCCATGCAGAAGGCGATCTGAAGCCTGGAACTGGAACGCAAGAGCGCCGCAAGCATGCGATGTTCGTCAGGGTTGAATCCGCTGAACCCGTCGATCCAGACGTCCGCGTTCCTCACCAGGGCGGAATCCCGCATTCTCTCGGATGCGAGACGCACGTAATCGGATGGATTGAGGAATCGCCCCCGGAGAAAATCCTCATAACTCCTGTAGATGACGGCCAAGTCGTGAAGTTTCTGTCTCAGAAAGGAGCTTCCGGATTCCTCACCGCCGGGTCCCGCCAGAAGATCGTCAGGGGTTACCTCGTACGCGCGGAGTTCATCGAGAGCGCTGCTCACACTATCGCGAAAGCCCGGATAGTTGACCTCGGGAGCAAACACCGTGAGCTTCTGCCGAGCGTCCCAAAGTATCGCCTGCACTGCCATGCTTTTGCCCACCGGCGTGATGAAGGGACGCGACGCACCGCCCGTTTCTGCCAGGATACGCCAGGCGAGTCGCCGGAAGGACAGGACCTGCAGCCTCATGAAACCTTCAATCCTGGGATCCTCCAGTATCAGCCGCTCCATCTGAAACGTGGCCTGCTCGGGGACGATCAGGAGGATATCGGGCCCAACGCCCTCCAAAGCATCCACAATGGATCTGGCTATGTACGTGGTTTTTCCCGACCCCGCAGGTCCCAGGATGAAGCGCAGGCTGATGCCGATCACCCCCAGGAAGTGATTCTTCGAGGGGATCAGAGTTTCCTGTCCGGACTCCGCGCGTCAAAATCAGCGTTCTGCCGATTAGAGCCCCGCCGGTTGGTGCCCCGCCTGTTAGCAGCCCGCCAGGTGGCGCACTGCCAACAGTCCGATCTCGATCAGCATGTTCTCCGCCCTCACGTATGCCGGATCCTGCTGGTGGTGAGCGATATTGAGGTGGCCGGACTTGACGCCAACGTCCCGCGTCCTCGGACCGTTGTCTAGCACGAACGCTGCGCCGCACCTGAAGTTCCTGCACAAACCCACTACAAACTCCGTGTCCGACTCCATCTCCAAAGAGATGATCCCTCCCCGTCGCAGAAGCGCATTGTGGGCATCGTTGTCAGGCCGGTAGAAGGCGTCTACTGAAGCAACGGGGCCCACCCTAGCGTCAATCTCAAGTGAGCGCGCCGCGGCGACAAGCGCCTCGGTGACAGCGTACGTCGCTACCGCGGGAAACGGCTTGGGCAAGTATTCATCGCCTGTGCCTCCGCCCCTGTACGCGGCCGTCGCGATAACTATGTCCCCGACACCTGTATCGGAGGCTATCCCGCCCGAGGAGCCCAAGCGGATAAACGTGCGAGCGCCTAAGTTGCCCAGTTCCTCCATCGCGATAGCAACCTGAGGCCCGCCCATTCCCGTCGAACAGACTGTGACGCGAACGCCATCGAATAGCCCGGTGTGAACGGGATATCCGCGGGAGTCGGAAACCAATCTGCAGCCTTCAAGCCTGGCAGCTATTTTGCGTCCGCGCTCGTGGTCTCCCGGGATCAGGCAATACTCCGCGATGTCCTCGCCACGCGCCTTTATGTGGTGCTGGGTGAACTTTTCTGTGTGGTGTTTGGCGAACTCGTTGGGGCGGATCTCGATGTCAGCCCGGTCAGCAGTCATCAAAAGCACCTCCGGTTTGCACTGGCTCGTTGCGGTTCATCCCGCATCCTTCCCGGCATCGGCGGGGCCGCGGATGATCTCTGAGGCGAAACTGCTTCCTTTGCCTCCGTAATTGATGGCCATCAGCTCTGCTACGGTCGCTCCGAGATCCGCGAAGCTGTCCCTTTCAGGAAGGAAAACGCCAGGTTTGAGCGCGCCGCCTGCCATAAGGACGGGCACGTACTCTCGTGAATGGTCTGTACCCGCAGTTGTGGGGTCGCATCCGTGGTCCGCCGTTATGATCAGTACGTCGCGCTCCCCGAGGACATCCAGGAAAGCCGGCAGAACCGCGTCAAATTCCATAAGTGCCCGCGCGTACCCGACAGGATCGTTGCGGTGGCCATAGAGCGAGTCGAAATCCACGAGGTTGGCGACCACTAAGTGTCGTCTTTTAAGGCAGGTCCCGGCAGACTCCGGTGGCCGCGCTTTGATCAAACCCAGGATCTTCGACATCGCGTCGTCGTTGCTCACGGTGTGAATTGACCTGTCGATGCCCCGGCCCGCAAAAATGTCCTCGATCTTGCCGGTGCCGGTCACAAAGACCCCCGACTCTCGCGTGTAGTCGAGCAAGGTACGCTCAGGCGGAGGAACTGAGAAATCTCTCCGATCGGCCGTCCTCACGTATCTCGGTCGAACCTCGCCCGGCATCGCGTCTGTGAACGGCCTCGCGATCACGCGCGCAAGCGACGAAGGCTCGTCAAAGAGGCTCCGGGCCGCAACACACCAGCCATAAAGCGTTTCAAGATCAACTACATCTACGTGGCACGCGATCTGGAAGACGCTGTCCGCGGAGGTGTAGATGATCGGACACCCGGTAGCGATATGTTCCGGACCCAGTTCCTCGATGATCTCAGTCCCGGAGGCCGGGCAATTCCCGATAACGCGACGCCCGATCAGTTGTTCAAACCGGGATATGACCGCGGAAGGGAATCCGTTCGGGTAAGTCGCGAAGGGTTTAGACAAAACAACACCTGCGATCTCCCAATGCCCGGTAGTCGTGTCCTTTCCCGGCGAACGCTCGGCCATTTTCAAACACGCCCCAAGC
>CAZMEF010000171.1:0-4354 GCA_964565305.1 uncultured Eubacteriales bacterium
CTCAAGGATTCGCAAATAGGCCGGCGAGGCTGCCGGCGAGATGAAAACGAGTGGTTCGGCTTGCCCCACGTCCATGGTAACAGGACCGCCGGACTCAGCGGCTTCCAACTGCCCGGCAAGAAACTCGGCGATTTCAGGACGCACACATGTCCCAAGCATCTTATTGAGCTGTGACACCAGCCCGCCAATGGGTTCATCGCTTATCGGGCCGAAGACCGAGTCCATAACCAACCGCCCGCGCTGAGTAAGGGTCACATATGATGCGAGAGGATTCCCGAGCGGGTCCAGGCGTTCGTCGCGCTCGATCACCCCGGAACGCACAAGCCCGTCTATCGTGGCCACGGCCGGGACGGCGCCCCAGCGGCGGGCCAGCGTGCTCCGGAGCGCATCCTCATGAAGACGGCCCACCCCCTTCGCCCGCCTCCCGTTCAAGAGCCGCAGGATCCCCAAAGTGAGAACGTCGGCCTCTTCCCCTTCAGTGTTCGAGGCCCGCCCAATAGCGTCCCGGATACTGGAGACGATTGTGTCGCGAGAAACGGGAGAACCATCAGAGCCAGCAACGTGCTCGGCCTCCTCCAAAGGAGCCTCCACGCCCCTGCAAAAGCGCCGAAAGGGTCTGGCGCCCCTTCTTCCACGCCGGTAGTGTGTCGTGATGGAAACCCCATCACGAACAACCGTGTCAGAGAAGTCGGTCCCGCGCGGCGCCTCTTTTGGCGTCAACCGAACGTCTCCCCGATCGCCCCCCCTATCGTCTCCCCTGGACCGCTCATCCATTGGTGGCCGGCTCACCTTCAGGAACGTTCTCGGGGACGTTCTTGGGCCCGTCTTTTCGACGGTAGACCCGAGTACGCGAACCATCAGATTGCGACCTGTATACGCCAATTCCGAACTGCCCCTGTTCGAGATGAGATTTGTTTAACCTGTGGGAGATAATGATGTACTTGCGGTCGATCTCCTGCCTCAGGATGGCACCCAGCTTCAAGACGTTGGCGGGGTCAAGCGATTGGTCGATCTCATCAAAAATATAGAAGGGGCGTCGGTACTCCTTGACCATAGCCAAGGTCAGCAGCGCGGCCACCGAACTCGTCTCCCCTCCCGATCTGTTACGAAGGAGGGGACGCGGCTCGACGCCGTCGTAGACGGAAAGGTAGATCTGGAGGTCGAACTGGGTACCGTGTACAGGCTCGACGCTGAGATACCCTACCCATCCGAACTTGGCCAGATAACCCTGGAAACGGGATGAGACTCGTCCGAAGGTTTCCTGCATCACTTTCTTGAAGTTACCTTGGGCCGCGCTCTCCCGCCCCGCTGCCTCGCCGAACGCTTCCTCAACTTCACTAAGCTGCTGTTCCGCCCTCTCGAACTCGGTCTTGGCGGCGACGTAGTCCTCTTCGGCGGTCGAGATCACTTCGTCCTTGAGGCTCTCTACCGACGGGTTGATGTCGGTGATGCGTGAAGTCCAGAACGCCCTTTCGCTTAGAGAGGCAGCGTCGGCGGTCTCAGCCAACCTGCTTCCCAGAAGCAAGACCTCCTGGTCGGACATCTCAACGCTACGGCTGGCTTTCCTCCAGCGGTCGATGACGGCAGTTGATTGGCTCTCCGACTCCCGTATGTCTCGACGTTTCTCATCAAGGTCGCGCTCCAGGTCGACCACCCGAGGCGCTATGTCGCTCAGTCTCTCTTCGCAGCGCTGGACGGTGATCTCCAGCATGGACTTCTCACGTAGAGCGGCATCCTTTGCGCTTTCCTGCTTTCTGAGCTCTTCCCGCGCCGACTCGGCGGCCCTCCGCGCGGCGGATTCACGCTCCTTAAGGTCCGCAAGCTCCTGCCGCAGCCTCGGCAAATCTGATAGCTTCTTGACCCGCTCCATCTTGCCCTCGACATCGCCGAGGTCTCTCTTTCTAACCGCCTGACGTACCGCCATGTCCCTAAGATCCGAAGTCAACCCGTCCAGTTCCGCGGACAATCGAGCGCACTCTCCGTCCAGTTGCTCACTCTTGGCCAACGCCGCAGGGAGAGCGTTGTTGACGTTGGCAACGATCGTCTCTGCTTCAGAAGCGCGCCTGAGATCCTCCTCCAGCCTGGACACCAGGCCCTCGGCCTTCTCGCGCCCGGCGTCGGCGGCAACAAGCCGACTTCCGGCCGACTCCACGGCGGCGCGGGCGTCTCCTATCGCGGCCTCGTACGCTGCCTGACCTACGCACAACGAAGTAGGTACCGAGTACCTCCGCCCGTACCGGTCATAGCGGTAGCCGTCGGGCGTGTACGCGACATATCCTTTTGACGCCAAAGATGTCGCCGAATTGTGGTCGGAAGCTAACCTGACCGAATTGAGGACGGCGTCCAGAAGAGACGATATTCCGAGCGGGAGGTCCTGAGACGGGACCAGTCCGGACTCGTAAGCCACAGCGGGCGCCTCTACAGAACAAGCCAGGTCCGCAAGAGCGAAGTCGGCGAGGGTGTACTCGTCATAGTTCACAAGGACGCGGCCGTCTTCAACCAGAACCGCCCAGCGGAGGTCGCCTAGGGCTCCTTCAATGGCTACCCGGTCGGCCAAACTCGCGGAAGCGGGAGGCGCCACCACATCCCCAAGCACTACCGCCGCCGTTCCCATCGCGACGTACTCATCCCTTGCGGCGATAGCCCCCGGCGGCATGGCAGTCTTGTTTTCTTCAAGAAGCCTAAGGGTCTCATCACACCGTCGCAGATTCGATTGGGCCTCGAACGAAGCTTGCCTCGCGGCAGCCAAGTCCAAGCGCGCCGGCCCCAGGCTACGGGAAGCCTCGGATGAGGGGCCCGTCTTCGCTAGGACCGCTTCCGCCTCACACCTGGCCCCTTTCATGGTCTGAACTGTGGAGCGAGCGTCCGATGAAGCGATTAGCGCCTCGTCCAGAGATCTCCCAAGTATCGTCTTCCGCCCCTCGGCATCAAGCGTAGCCTTCTCCAAAAATACTAGCTCTTCGCGAAAGGCGGCTGCTTCCCGCTCCAGCGAATCCAAAGAGAGTCCCTCGGAAGAGATCCTTTCAAGTGATCCGATGGCGCCCTCGACATCTTCGACAGAGCTGTGTACCTTGGACCTCTCTTCGTTGGCGCGGGAGTGCCTTTCGGCGGAAACAGCCAAGGCTGCTGTTAGGGACGTGATCTCTTCGGTCAGACGGATGATCCCGTCGCGCGCCCGACCGGCCTCACTGATCAAAGAGTTACTCTTGCCCTTTTCACCCCGGAGCGAGGCGGACAGTCGCTGCTCGTCGTCTTTCTGACGCTTAAGCTGCTTGGTCATCCTCAGCAGATCGTCGTCCGCGAGAGCGCGTTCGAGCTTGGCCAATTCTTCTGATAGGGCCGTGAACTCGCGCAGCTTGTAGGCTGCCGTCTCCTTCCGCATGACCCCATCCTTGAGGGTGTCATGCTGCGAGGCGGCCTCGCGCAGTTCCTTAAGCGCCCGCTCTTTGGCGTCGAGGGTGTCCTGCCACCGCTTCTCAAGGTCCTCAAGACCCAAGAACTGCTTCATGGTCTCGTACCGCTGTCTGGGACGCAGCCGGACAAGAGCCGCGCTTTCGCCCTGCTGAATGAACATAAACTGGTCGTCGGGCTTGATGTTGAATGGTGGACGCCGAAACATGGCGGCGTACTCCTCATGCGTCCTATACGCCTGACGCTTGCCATCGAAAATCGTATAGTACCTGGAAAAGGAGCGACCATTGTCGTAGCCGAACTCCAGTCCGAGAACAACGTCCTCGGGCCACTCAGGGTTCCACATGTCGTCTCCCTTTTGGTTCCTGACAGTCAGTTCCGCAGACGCGCGCTTGTTGACGCGAGGATCCCTCTCATCCAGGTAGCTTTGCTGAAGATCGTCAGGGACGTCGCCCATCAACGCCTGAATCATCTTGGCTACGGTGCTCTTGCCCGAGCCGTTTGGCCCGAACATGACTATCTCCCGAACATCCGGGTCTCCCAATCTGACGACGTGATTCCCGAACGCTCTGACTCCGGACAGCTTTAGCTCAAGCGGAATCACCCGGATCACCTCCCGCATCGTGGCCTGGCGCGTCGCCGGCCGCCAAAACATCTCGGTACCTCGTCTGAACCAACTCGTCGAGCATGGCCGAGACGTTTTCATCGAGACGCAGGTCGAGCGCCAGCCCCAAGCAGGCCTTTCCCGCGACAGTCATCCTGAATGGGCCCGCGCCCGGCTTTCGTCTCATCATCCAGGCTTTCCTTACTAGCAAAGTCAGATTGCGGGCCAGCATCTTGCCCGGCTCCTTAACACGTCCCGCCACCAAAGGAAGCAGCTCGTCGCGGGTGATCCATGGACCCCTCTTTCGCTCCAGGTACCAAGCATAGGCGGCGATGGCCA
>CAZMEF010000172.1:0-4334 GCA_964565305.1 uncultured Eubacteriales bacterium
CGTCGAACTTGTTCCGAGGGATGTCCAGGGCGTAGAGGTGAGAGGCGTCCAACTTGATCCGCCGACGGCTACGGTCACAGTACCGCTTGTGGCGAGGCCTCCGTCCAAGACCGTACCGGTCCGGGTCTCGACGGTAGGCACTCCGAAGACAGGATACCGCCTCGACAAAGTCACCGTTACGCCGGCAACGGTGAAGTTCAGAGCCGATCCGTCTGTCGGGCAGTACATCAACGAGATCTTAGGGAAGTCCGTTGACCTTTCGGGAAGGGACGCGACTTTTACGCAGACCGTCAATCTCACCATACCGGCCAACGTCATATACACGGGTGCCGCATCTGTAACAGTGAAGATCGATATCGTTGAAGATACCGCAGAAAGGTCTTTCACCATACCCGTGATGCCGAGAAATCTGGGATTCCAGTACCGCTTCACGTTCAGCCCTCCGGAGGTGACGGTCGTCCTCAGCGGTCGCAGCGATCTGATATCTGCCATGAAAGATTCGGATGTGGAAGCGTACGTTGATGCCGCGGGGATGGGCGAAGGAAGCCACCGGCCCCTTGTGGCCCCGACTTTTCCCGCAGGTGCAAAGCTGATCGAAGTGAGGCCAAGTTACGTGAATCTTGAAATCGAGAAGAGATAGGACATTGTTAAATCTTTTCGGTACCGATGGGATACGCGGGGTAGCCAACACTGAGTTGGGATGGAAGACTGCCCTCGGTTTGGGGCGGGCCATCGCCCTCTATCTTAGTCCGGGGCGGGACATTGCGGTGGCAAAGGACACCCGGGCTTCCGGCGATATGTTGGAGGCGGCCCTCATAGCGGGTTTGACCTCCGGAGGACGCAATGCCGTCGCTTTGGGCGTGGTCACTACACCGGGTCTATCGTACATCGTCAAAAGCGCCAACCTTGGTGGCGGCGTTATGATATCGGCCTCCCACAATCCGGCGGAATATAACGGGCTCAAGGTTTTCGGACTCGACGGTACGAAGGTGGCCGACGCTCTAGAGGAGGCCTTTTCCGAGTTCATCCTTAACGGCCCCGATGGCGGGGGCTACCCTTCCGGCGCAGGGGTCGGTCGCGTGGTACAGGGCCGCGAGTTAGTGGAGCATTACATCGAGTTTCTGGTTAGGTTGCCCGGGAGATCATTGTCAGGCATGCGCGTTGTCGTGGACACCGCAAACGGCGCGGCGTCGGATCTGGCGCACAGGGTATGGGAAGGCGTAGGGGCAAAGGCCATCGTACTCCATGACGTGCCGGACGGCGCCAACATCAATTTGAGGTGCGGGTCCACACATCTTGAATCCTTGCTTTCGGCCGTGCGTTCGTCGGAAGTGGACGCCGGTTTCTCGTACGATGGCGATGGCGATAGGTGCATCGCCTCGGATGAGTTGGGCAACGAAGTGAATGGCGACAACATGATGGCCGCCCTCGCGGTGGATATGTCGTCGCGAGGAAGGCTGCGGTCAGGCGTCGTTGTGGGCACGGTGATGTCGAACTTCGGCCTCGAGGCGTGTCTTTCGGAGAGAGGTATGCGTCTGGTCAGAACACAAGTGGGCGACCGGTACGTCCTTCAAGAGATGCGTCGAGGCCATTACAACTTAGGGGGCGAGCAGTCGGGCCACCTAATTATCAGAGACCTTCTTGAAACTGGGGACGGTATTCTTACGTCTCTTATGGTGGCAGCCGTGGCCGCCGAATCAGGATCGTCCATGTCGGATCTGCGAGGGCTCATGACCTTTGTGCCCCAGACCCTCGTGAATGTGAGGGCTGCGGACCCGAAGGAGGTCGCGAAGAGCGAGGCGGTGACGCAGGCAGTGGCCCGGGCGGAAGCCGATCTTTGCGGTAAGGGTAGGGTGCTTGTGAGAGCTTCCGGCACCGAACCGCTCGTCCGGATCATGGTTGAATCGCAAGATTCCTCCTTGGTCGCCTCGTGCATAGGATACTTGGAGGAGGTGATCTCGAAAGAAGCCGGATCCAAAGGCCGGGAGTAAGGGTAAGGCCTAGAGGAAAGAACTGAAGGACAGATTTAGTGTAGAGGCTTCGGGAAGAAAGCATTTAGCGCCTGGACTCCGAGAAGGTCGCCGATCGCGAGCGATTGGCATCGGTCAGCAAAACGAAGGTTGCGACGTTCTAGGAGTTGACGAGGGTTGGGGAGCATCGAAAGACTCGGCGGATACCCCACGGTTTTCCACAACCGATAGAGGCCGTCAAAGGCTCCGGGTGACCGGAGAGACAACACGGACCGGGTGGACATTTACCTCTGCGCCTTCTCTTTCTGCCGCTCACGCATCTATCGCGTGGACTCCGGGTCACTGTATGTTGCGCTCCATATTGCCCGGTCCGGCCGGCAACTGCCGCGTCGGGTCTTGAAGGTCCCTAACGATCCCAAAAGGAGTGACCGCTTGTGTGCGGCATTATCGGATATGTAGGAGGAAACCAAGCAGCCGAGATCATCTTCGAATCGTTGGCCAGGCTTGAGTATAGAGGGTACGACTCGGCGGGCATCGCAGTGTTGAACGGAGACGGCGTGGCCATCGCCAAGTGCAAGGGACGCCTTGCGGAACTTAGATACCATCTCCCGGCCCTACCGGGGGCCACGACGGGGATAGGGCATACCAGATGGGCGACTCACGGAGTCCCGAGCGATGTCAACTCGCACCCGCACAGCGATTGTTCCGGCGACGTCGCGCTGGTCCATAACGGCATAATCGAGAACCACAGGGAACTCCGGCAACACCTAGTCGATCGTGGGCACGACATCAAGTCGGAAACTGATACGGAGCTGGTGGCTCATCTCCTGGAGGAGAACTATAAAGGCGACCTGCTTCAGGCGATGAGGGAAACGGTTCCTCTCCTGGAAGGCTCCATGGCCATTGTCGCGTTGCACCGGAACGAACCGGGCAGGATAGTCGCTTATCGCGCCAAGAGCCCCCTCATTTTGGGCCTAGGGGAGGGCGAGAACTACGTGGCGTCGGATATCCCTGCCATACTGCCATACACCGACAGAGCCTTAGTTGTAGGGGATGGCGAATTCGCGTGTATCACCCGGGATTCGGTGAGCGTCTATTCGGCGGAAGGCACGCCTGTGACCAGGACGCCTGTGACCATCGATTTCGATCCCGTGCAGGCGGAAAAGGCGGGCTTTGACCACTTCATGCTGAAGGAGATCTACGAGCAGCCGGAGGCTCTGGAGCGGGTAATAGGCGGTCGGGTTAGGGACGGCGCGGTCCAGTTGGAACAAGAGGAGTTTGGCCTCGATGATGCTCAGGCCGCCGCCATATCCCGCGTTTATTTGGTGGCGTGCGGGACAGCTTATCACGCCTGTTTGGTCGGCAAGGCCATGATCGAAAGATACGCCGGGATACCTGCGGAGGCGGTCTTGGCGTCTGAGTTCCGATACAACGAACCGCTGGTGGACCGGCGAACGCTATGTGTGGCAGTGAGCCAATCCGGTGAAACGGCGGATACTCTTGCCGCGGCAAGGGAGGCCCGCGCCCGGGGCGCATGTCGCCTGGCGGCTGTAGTCAACGCGCCGCTTAGCACGCTGGCGCAAGAAGCCGACGACGTGCTGTACCAGCGTGCGGGGCCGGAGATCGCCGTGGCTTCGACGAAGGCGTACACCACGCAGGTCGTTTCGTTGGCTTTGCTGGCGATCCGGCTGGCGGTCGCGCGCGGGAGGTTGGTTGGGAGGCAAGTCGAGGACCTAGCTGGGGAGTTGGTTGAGGAGCTGAGAGGGCTTCCCGCGAAGGCCAAGGCCGTGCTTGAAACGGCGGATAAAGTGAAAAGCGTTGCCGAGGAGCTAGCCGGCCACGATGACGTGTTCTTCATCGGGCGTGGGGCAGATTATCTCGCGGTGATGGAGGGACAGCTGAAACTCAAGGAGATCTCCTATATCCATGCCGAGGCTTACGCTGCAGGTGAACTGAAACACGGAACCTTGGCGTTGATACAACCCGGGATTCCCGTGATCGCTGTGACCACTGACCCCGCGATGGCCAAGAAGACCGGGTCGAACGTGATGGAAGTCAAGGCGAGAGGCGGCCGGATCATTGCGATAGGCGACCGGGAGTGCCTTGACGCTCTTACGCTGGAGGATGGAGACGCGCGACTGGCCATCCCAAGCACCCATCCGCTGCTGTCGCCAGTACTATCGGCTATCGTGATGCAGTTGCTGGCGTACTACGTGGCGGTGGCGAAGGGCACGGACGTGGATAAGCCGAGGAATCTGGCGAAGAGCGTGACGGTGGAGTAGGGGGGGCGGGGAACCCGCCGGGCGACAGCTACCGCTTCGACTGGTCGCGTACGTGGCCCATTTTCGATGAAATGTTGATCAG
>CAZMEF010000173.1:0-4311 GCA_964565305.1 uncultured Eubacteriales bacterium
GCTTCCTCCAAGCATTCCAAGCCAGTCGAGCCTGGGCGTCTGAATATTCGGTCAGCAGCCTTACGCCTTCGGCTTGATCGCGGTCGAATGCCTCCCTGGCCGAAGACTCGAATTCAGCCTGTGCCTTCGCCCACTTCTCCTCCAACGCATCCCGGCTCGCCGTGATCTTACCTATGAGTCGGGAGTACGCTTCATCCGCCAAGTCCTGCACGTTTTGAAATGCCCACCACGCCCTGCCGGGCCGGTAGGATAGGTCCGCCGGGGGAACGTTGAAGTGGTTGGAGATGCCAATCTGAGGTAGCACCCATCCGTACCCCGATGGGATCTTCTCGGCTGCGAGATACCACGGGGCGTAAGGGCTGGTGCACGGGTTCAGTGTCGCGCGCCACATGCACGTGAATTCTGGCTGTGAGCGCATCTCGACCACCATGCTTTCGATGGTTGTTCCGGTGCAGATTGTGCGGACGCCTGTCTTGTGAGGGTTCAGCGTGTACCCTCTGGAACGGTCGTCACCGGTGCCCTCGTAGTGGGTGCGGAGGATCCGCTTGACATCCGATACCCCCAGTCTGCGACCCGGCTTGACGGAAAACGCGTTGAGTTTCATCTCTTTCGGGGGCTCGTGGCCCAAGATGAGGCGCAAAGCGTTCTTGTGCCTAAACATGTTGCCCGCCTGATTTTGCGTGGGGTTCTGGTAAGCAGCCGCAAAGTCGAAGTCCTCGTAGTTTCCCTCTTGGGCGGGAACGTACCATCCCTGCTCTATGGCATAACTGATCAGGTCGGTGGACGCGATGAAGTTGTCGGGGTCGTTCAGGTCTACCTCGTGGATGGTGTACCAGTTCGGCATGAACATGACTTCGTCGTCCGGGACTCTTTTGGCCACGTAATGCTTTCCTTGAACAGCCTGGAAAACCCATCCCTCATGGGCGTCGACTATTTCGTAAGCGCGTCCCGAACCGGTGTAGCCGTAACGATCGACCATCTCCGCCGCCACTTTGACGCCTTCGCGGGCGGTCTTTGAACGCTGCGCGACTATGTGGCCCAGCCCGTAGCCGATACCGCCGTCTACGAGCGCCGGCTTTTCTTCGCGTGAGTAGTTGCAGCTATCGCTCGCGACCGCGACTCCCCACTCGTTCATGAACACGTCGCTGAAGGATGGCAACCACGCCGCCCGTGTTTCCGACCAGTAGTACGCCCAAGTCTGGGGAACCTGCGGTATCTTGGCGCACTGGGGCTCGAAGGTGAGAAGCTCGCCCGGTTCGTGGGCAGCGCGAGGGACCCGGTACTGGACCATGACGTTGTTGCCGGAATCGTCTTCGTTGTGGCCAAAAAGGATCTCGCCTGTGGCCGAAGCCTTCCTTCCAACGATGATAGCGCTGCAATCCTCGGGAACGGAAAAATCGTCGGGCACCTCGCGGGCGTCAAACGCGCCGCGTTTCAAGTTTCCGCTGCCTGCGTTCATGTATGTCAGAAACCTCCCGGATGACTAAACATAATGGGTCAGGGCATTCTGCGAACGTATTCGTCATTGAGTACCCTGCTTCCTGCACGAGAACCGGCAGGCGCGGAGTCGGGAGTTCGTATGCAAGATTATCGGGATTGCCCGTCGAAGAGAGTGTTTGGGAAGACATGTCAGGCGTAGGTACGTTGGGGGGAGCTTTGCTTTGAAGACAAAGGTGGTAATCATCGAGAGCGAAGGAAAAGTGGGCGTCAAAGAATTCGACATGCCCCTTCCGCGCCAAGGCGAAGCGCTCGTGAAGATCCACACTTGCAACATCTGTACGGCCGATTGGCAGATGTGGAGCGGGCCCAGGGCCGCGAAGGCCTCATTTCCCATGGCGAAAGGCCACGAGATGGCGGGGGAGATCGCATCGTTTGGCCCGGGAACACACCGCGGACTAGAGATCGGCGATCACGTGGCCATCGGCCATGAGGGTTGCGGGGAGTGCTATCACTGCAAGAGCGGCCACGAGGCAAGGTGCGCGAACAGGGTAGGGACTCTCACTCTTGACGGCCAACGGGGTTCTTTCGGCATGAGCCAGTACCTGACCACCAAGATCAGCCGTCTCTACAGGATGAACCCGGACCTACCCTTTGAGGAGGCAAGCTACCTGGAACCCGTGGCAACCGCATTTCACGGTGCCCGCCGCCTAAGGGTCACTCCCGGCGACGATCTTCTGGTGATAGGGGCAGGCAACCTCGGTCTGGTGAACGCCCAGGTGGCAAGGGCGTACGGGGCAAGAGTTTTGGTGAGCGAGTTCCGAGACGCCCGGGTGGAGCTAGCCCGGGAGTTGGGCTTCGTCGCGATCAATCCTGAAAGAGAGGATCTTGTGTCGTTCTGTGCGGAGTGGGCGGGGGAGAAAGGCATCGACGCGGTCATTTTGGCCGTCGCTTCACAGGCGGCAAACGATCAGGCGTTTAAGGTATTGGGTCTGATGGGCCGCATTCTGTTTTTCTCGGCGGGATATCCGCCTCCGAGGTTGAACATCGATCCGAATACCATCCACTACAATGAGTACGAACTCATCGGGTCTATGGGCGCCTCCGCGCCTGACTTCCTGTTGGCGGCGCGCTTTCTGAACGCCGGAACGGTGAAGGTCGGCGGGCTGATCTCCCACGTCGTGCCGCTCGATGAGGCTCAGAGGGCTTTTGAGCTCGCTGCAACGCCCGGGAACTACCGGGTTGCCATCAAGATGTGGTAGCCGGCCCAAATCAGGCACGCGAAGTAGGTCCGGCGCGTCAAGATGAGAAACAATGCTTTGGGCTACAGTCGGAAAGGAGCAGGAAAAACATGAATACGATTCATCCGACCACTATGTACAAATGCATACTGGAGACTCCTCAGGCCGTCGCCACTTGCCTTCAGGAACAACCTTACGCCATGGCAGTGGCAGCGGGCGAGGAGATATCCAGAAGATCTATGAAGCGGGCGTACCTCTTTGGGTGCGGCACCTCCCATCACGCGGCTATGGCCGGGGCTTCTGCGTTCAACGAGCTTGCGGGCGTCGACGCTGATGCGTATCAATCCTTTGAACTGCAAAAATACCGCCTGGGAGGGCATATGGGGAGCATCGCCGGCCTGGCGTACTCTCATAGCGGACGCACGAAGGCGACTTGCGAGGCGGCGTCGCTTGTGAGGAGGGCGGGGGCTCTGACGGTCGCGGTCACGGACATCGTCAGGTCGCCCTTACATAGAATGGGCCAATTCCTGGTCGAATCTGGATCGGGCGTAGAGCCGGTCAATCCCAAGACCCGCAGCTTCGCGACCGCCGTGGTTCTGGGGAATATCATGGCGGCGGCGGCAGGTAACGACCAAAGCGCGCTTTCCGAGTTGCGTGAGATTCCGGGCCTTCTCCAGAACTGCCTTGCGCTTGAGGACCAGATGAGAGACATAGCGGCTAAGACCGTTCACTGCGCGAGCGTCACTGTGGTAGGGGGCGGACCCAATCTTGCTACCGCCATGGAGATCGCCCTCAAATTCAAGGAATGCGTCCCTATGCTAGCGGAAGGGCTGGAAGTGGAAGATGCTATGCACGGGCCGC
Organism: uncultured Eubacteriales bacterium; assembly: GCA_964565305.1. GTDB lineage: Bacteria > Bacillota > Sulfobacillia > Fermentithermobacillales > Fermentithermobacillaceae > DULO01. The sequence continues at coordinate 3,540 of CAZMEF010000173.1, forward strand.
TGCGTCCGCTCGGGAAAGATTCTCTCGTCATCGGTCTTTCGGCTGAAGGGCCTTCCTACGATAAAGTCGGTCAGTTTCTCACCGCCGCCACGCTCATGGGATGTCCTGTCGTGAGTATCACAGGCACGCCCCACGATATTCCTGGAGTCTTGACCGTGAAGGTGCCGTCGGACGGCATTCGCGAGATGTTCACCGTCTCGTTGTTGGCATTGCCGGCATACCTGCTTGTTTACCACGCGACCCTTCTGAGAGGCGATAACCCGGATTGCCCGCAAAAGCATGTCGAAGATTTCGACAAGGCCATGGCGGCCATTCCGAGAGTGGCGTACTAGGAGAGCACGGTTGTTGTCCCTCGTGGCGGCCCATACAAGGATTTTTGTGTGGAGGCGTCATATATAGACCTCGCGTGAGATGTGCCTGGGTCGAAGGGAGGGGCACTGAGTGGGTAGCGCTCCTGAAGACGAAGCCGCGTTCGAGTGCCGCGTCGTTTTTCGGGTCGAAAGAACTCTGGGGAGTACAGCCGCCGGGGAGGGCACACTCGTGCTCTTTGCCGAGGAGGCTCAGATCCGGTCACGGGACGGAACGATTGACGTTTTTCACTACAGAGAGATTGAAACGATCGACGCGGCCGATTACAGGATCAAGGCGAATTTCATATCCGGCGCCACGTTGGAACTTTCGCAGATTGGCTACCGGTTTGAGGACTGCTTGAGGGAACTGAGAAGGCTTCGCAGCGAACTCATCATCAAAGACATGCTCATGGCCGAGTCAC
>CAZMEF010000174.1:0-3998 GCA_964565305.1 uncultured Eubacteriales bacterium
CGTCATCACCGGCCCCAACATGGGCGGGAAGACGGTGGCGCTCAAGACGTGCGGGTTGCTGGCCATCATGGCGCTTTCGGGGATGCCTTGCCCGTGCGGGCCGGAGACCGTCGTCGGCGACATCGAGGACGTCCTCTGCGACATCGGCGACGAGCAGTCCATCGAGGAGAATCTGAGCACTTTCTCCGCGCACGTTTCGAACGTCATAAGGATCCTTCGCGGCGCGGGACCGGGCAGGCTCGTGCTCATCGACGAACTGGGCGCCGGGACAGATCCCAAGGAAGGCGCCGCCCTCGCGCTGGCAATCTTGAGGCGGCTCAACGATTCCGGCGCTTTGTGCCTCATTTCGAGCCACTACAGCGAACTGAAACTGGCCGCGCAGATGAACGAGGGCATGCAAAACGCCTCGATGGAGTGGGACGCCGTCAACATGGTCCCGACTTACCGGCTGCTTGCGGGGCGTCCGGGCCGCTCCAACGCGTTCGTCGTGGCCCGGAAACTCGGGCTTGACCAGGACATATTGGACGAAGCCCGCAAGAGCATGGATGAGGATCTTCTGCAGCTTGAGGACGTGATCGGGGACCTGGAAAGCGCGTCGCAAAAGGCGCGGCAAGACGCGGAAGCCGCCGGGCGTGACCGTGACCTCGCCGCCGCTCTCAAGGCCGAACTGGAGCGGAAGACGGGGGAACTTGAAAAAAGCCGCCGCGACATATTGAGCAACGCCCGCCACGAGGCCTCGGTGATCGTCAACCGCGCCAAGGTGGAGTTCGAGAAGGCGGTCAGGGATCTCCGCGATAAGGAACGTCAGGGCGCCAAGGCTTCTTCAAAAGAGATAGCGGACGTGCGCGCTCGCTTCAACGAGGTCCGCGACGAGTTGACCGATGACGAGGCGCCGCCGCAACCGGGCGAGGCTCTCTCGCCAGAGGATGTCCGGGTGGGGAGGAGCGTCGCCGTCGCGGGGTTCGTCGAGCCGGCCGTGGTGCTATCGGAGCTTTCGGGCGACGACACAGTTCTGGTGAGGATCGGCTCGTTCTCGCTTCGGGCGCCTCTCGGGGACCTTCGTTCAGCGAAGGAAGCGCCGGAGCCCAAAGCGTTCGAACGCGAGGCCGCGCGGGCGGAAAGTCTTTCTTTGGAGAAGGCCAAGGCGGTGTCGTTTGAGATCGACCTTCGAGGCATGACGGCGGACGAGGCTTTCCCGGTGTTGGACAAATACCTGGACGACGCAGTTTTGGCCGGTCTGTCCATGGTCCGCATAATCCACGGGAAGGGCACGGGCGCACTGAGGCGCGCCGTGGACGAGTACCTGGCGGGCCACCGGCTTGTGACCGCGCGCCGGCTCGGCGAGTCGGGCGAAGGCGGGTCGGGAGTCACCGTCGCGAGTTTGGCGATCTAGACACGGGCACGGCCTGGCGATCTAGATTCGTCTCGCGTCCCCTATCGTCCTCTACCTTCCGTCCGTCACGGCGGGAGAGGCAGCCACTCAAATTCGCCTTCGATCTCGGGCCAACCCTCGTCTCCCCATATCGAGTGATAAGTGCAGTGCGAGTTCGGCTCCCTTTCCTTGATGAACAGCTCCTCACCGATGTCCTCGGGCGGGCAAAGGAACCCGGGCAGCAGTCCTGACTCGCGGCACACGGACACCGCAACGATGCCTTCCGGCCTCACGAAGTTGTCCGGGGAGTATTTCTCGGTGATGGTCGTCATCATTTCCTTCCAGATGCGGGCCGGGTAGGTGCCACCGGTGATCTTCCACTGCTCCATGGTTTTTTCCTGATCGAAACCCATCCACACAACTCCGACCGTGTTGGGAGTATAGCCGCAGAACCAGGCGTCTTTCCAATCAGAGGTCGTGCCCGTCTTGCCCGCGCAAGGTTTGCCGATGTACGCGGCGCGGCCTGTACCGCCCACTTCTGTCAGCGCGCCTTGCAGCATGTTGGTCATAAGGTAAGCGGTCTCCTCGGATATGGCCAGTTCGCGCTTGGCTTTGTGCTCTTCCAGCACGTTGCCGTTCTTGTCCTCAACCCTCAGGATGCTGACGGGCTCCACCTTGATGCCCCTGTTGGCCAGCGTGCCGAAAGCCACGGTCATTTCCAGCGGGGAGACGCCGTACGTCAGCCCCCCCAACGCCAGTGACCTGGTCTTGTCCCAGCGCCCGTCCGGGGTGGGCGTAGTCACCAATGAGGTGATGCCCAGTCTGATAGGCATTTCGATGCTATTCTCGATTCCGATGATGTCCTGCACTTTAGCGGCGACGACGTTGAGCGACTCCCTCAAGGCCTGCCGCAACGTCACGGGGCCCTGGAAGGTGTAGGTGTAGTTCTTAGGTGAGAACTCCTCCTTGGTAACCGGGTCGACCCATGTCACCGGGGAGTCGTCTATGACGGTAGCCGGGCCCAGGCCCTGTTCTATGGCCGGCACGTAAACGGCCAGCGGTTTGAAGGATGAACCCGGTTGTCGTTTCGCGTCGATCGCTCTGTTCCATCCCAACATCCCTTCGCGCTTGCGGCCGCCAACGATCGCCAGCAAATGCCCTGTTTTGGCGTCCATGACGACCGACGCGGCCTGTATGCTGTCCTTGTCTTCGTAGGGGAACTCCTTGTCGAGAACTGTCGAAATTGCTTTCTCGGCGGCCTCTTGATCCGCGGGACTGTAGGCTGTATAGATCTTCAACCCGCCTCCGTAGACCATGTCGGCGGGATATCTCGCCAGAAGTTGCTTCAGGACGTAATCGAAGTAGTACCCGCCAGTGGTGACGATGCCCGGCTCAGGGGTGATGGAGTTGATCGCCGTTGCCTGGTACTGCTCGCACTCCGCTTGGGTGATATAGCCGTATTCGGCCATTTGACCGAGGACGGTATTGCGCCTCGCTAGGGCGTCATTAGGAGAATTGTCAGGATCGTAGTACCCCGGCCCCTTGAGCAGCCCCGCCACCATGGCCGCTTCTTCGACTGTCAGTTCGGGGGCGCTTTTGCCAAAGAAGGATCTGGCGGCTGCCTCAATACCGTAGGCGCCACGCCCGAACGGCACCTGGTTGAGATACATTTCGAGGATCTCAGGCTTGGTGTACTTGCGTTCGAGCATGATGGCGGCCGTCGCGTCCTGAATCTTGCGTTTGTAACTCGTCGCGTCACCTACGAAGGCTTTCTTGGCGAGCTGCTGCGTGATGGTGCTGCCGCCCTGCAAATTCCCGCCGCGCAGGTTTGAATAGACCGCGCGGAATATGGCTCGAAAATCCACACCTATGTGGTCGTAGAAGCGGTGGTCCTCCGCCGCGAGCACTGCGTCTACCACATGCTTCGGAAGGTCAGCCAACTTAATGGGCACCCTGTTTTCGGTCGCGTGCAGTTCTGTCCAAAGATTCCCGTCTCCATCGTAGACGAACGAGGTCAGGCTGGGGTCAGGTTCCAAATCCGTAAGCGCGGGCAGAATCTCTTTGATGGAACTGAACACGAACGAAGCCAGTAGTCCGCCCGCCAGCAGCGCGCCGGCCAACAACAGGTAGAATATGATAAGCAGGAACTTGAAAGACCTTTTCTTGGCCTTGGGTTTGGCTCGGGCCATAAGGACATTCCTCCAACGAAATGGTCTGGTGCGTATGTTCCTCCGAAATCGGTCACGTCTACATGGATCGGGTACCTATGGGTTCAAGCCCACCTGAGCAAGTTCAAACTCACCTGAGCAGGTTCAAACTTACCTGAACAAGTTCAAACTCGCCTGAGCAAGTTCAAACTCACCTGAACAAGTTCAAGCCCGCCTGCATTCATTTGGGCCTGCACGCAGGGGTTTTTCGCTCGTTCTGGCAACTGATAACTCCGCTTCAACGCTTTCCATTATAACATCAGTAGGACGACCTTTAGCCGGTCGGCGTTCCAGGGATCCGGGCCGGGGTTCCGGGTCGGGCAGAGACGTGGAGCCGGGCCGAGATCAGGGCCGCGGTCGAGGTCGTGGATCAGGGCCGGAGATCAGGGCCGCGATCGAGGTCGTGGATCAGGGCCGTG
>CAZMEF010000174.1:4008-4270 GCA_964565305.1 uncultured Eubacteriales bacterium
GGTCGGCGTTCCAGGGATCCGGGCCGGGGTTCCGGGTCGGAGATCAGGACCGTGGTCGAGGTCGTGGATCAGGGCCACGGTCGCGGTCGTGGATCAGGGCCGTGGTGAAAAGTGGCAAATGCTCGTATGCGGTACTTAGTTTCGGTTTATCTGTCGTTTCGGAGTACTTAAAAGCGATCTAAGTTCCGTAGGACGACAGTTGCCAGATGGCAACTGTCCACTGGGGAATTGTGAAGGCCCCATTGACGACCTTTTGTGAATT
>CAZMEF010000175.1:0-4247 GCA_964565305.1 uncultured Eubacteriales bacterium
CTCGGGTCAAAGGAAAAGGCCGGGGCTTCGCCCGGCCTTCTGGCTTCGCTTCAACGCTACCGAGACAACTCTCGCGCTACTTTACTTCTTCGGCTTATCGTGGCAGCACTCGCATTCCTTATCGTCGTCATCATCATCGTCGTCATCTTCATCATCATCATCGTCATCGTCGGGCCAATCAATCTCGTCGCAGGAGAAATCTTCCCCGCACTCGGGGCATACGATATCGGTGTCCGGATCGTCGAGGATAGATGCCTCAACCTCGATAAGCTCGCCGCAGTGCGGGCAACGCACTTCTACGAAGTCATCGCCGAAGACTTCATCCTCCACATCGGACAGGTCCTCATCAAGAGAATCCACGTAATCCTCGAGGTCCTCTTGGCTTTCGGAGAGTTCCGCGATGGCCTGGGCCATCTCTTTGAGGATATCCGCGATGACCTTGATCGCCTTGCCCTCTTTGGTCGATTCGCTGATCTCGAGTCCTTCTACCAAACCTTGCAAGTAAGAAGCGCGTTCCTTTAGGAGAGACATCTTTTCTTCCTCCTTTTACCTGAATTAGCCGCTATCCGACCTTAGTATACTCGCTCGATGTAGGTGCCGGTCCGGGTATCAACCTTGATAACATCGCCGGTGTTCACAAAGAGCGGCACTTTCACGACGGCCCCGGTTTCGAGCTTTGCGGGTTTCGTCCCCCCGGTTGCGGTGTCGCCGCGGAAGCCGGGATCGGTCTCAACGATCTTGAGTTCCACAAAGTTCGGGATCTCGACGCCAATGACCCTGCTATCATAACTCATAATGGAGACGTTCATGTTCTCTTTGAGATAAAGCGCTCCGCTTCCCACACCTTCCCGCGTGACAACTGTCTGCTCGAAGGTTTCGGTGTCCATGAACGTCAGTTCGTCGCCGACCGAGTAGAGAAACTGGGCTTCCCGTTTCTCGATGTGGGCCTTGGGCAGTCTTTCGCCCGCGTTGAAGGTCCTTTCCAGTACGGATCCGGTGATTACGTTCCTTATCTTGGCCCGCACGAAAGCGGCGCCTTTCCCGGGCTTGACATGCTGGAAATCCACCACTACCCACGGCTGGCCGTCTATTTGGACGGTAACTCCGGTGCGAAAGTCATTTGTCGAGATCATACGCTTTATACCTCGCTGTCCTCATGCCTTGACGATGGCGAGTTCCTTCGGGCTGGACGTAAGGATCCTCTTCCCATCATCCGTTACCACTACAAGTTCTTCGATGCGCACCCCGCCGAACCCGGGAATGTAGATTCCCGGCTCGATGGTGACCACGTTTCCCACAGCTAAGATCGATTCGGATTTCTTCGAAAGCGACGGACCTTCGTGAATCTGTAACCCAACACCGTGGCCCAGTCCGTGACCGAAGTATTCGCCGTAGCCGGCGTCTTCTATTACCTTACGCGCCGCGCCGTCGACGTCTTTCGCCAAAACGCCGGGGCGGACGACATCGAGCGCCGTCTCGAGCGCCTCAAGCACTATACCATAAACTTCCTCGTGTTTCTTGTCGGCGTGCCCGATGACGAAAGTCCTGGTCTCATCGGAATGGTAGCCATCGTAGACAGCGCCGAAATCTATCGTCAAAAAGTCCCCGTCTCTTAGGGTCCTGCTTGTCGGCACCCCGTGGGGTAGCGACGACCTCTCCCCCGATACGACGATGATGGGGAAGCTAGGACCCTGGGCGCCCATCCTCCTCATCGTGAACTCAAGCTCCAGAGCAAGGTCTTCTTCCTTTGCGCCGTCGCGGATTGACTCGGACAAGAGCGCGAAGGCGTCGTCGGCGATTTCCTGCGCCCTGGCGATGAGGGCGATCTCAGAAGGGGTCTTGACGGCGCGAAGTTCCTCGATCCACCCCGCCACACCCACCAATTCGACGCCTTCCAAGCTTTTCGCGAGCTTCTCCCACGCCTCGTACGTGGTGTGCGATTTCTCGAATCCGAGGCGCTTTATCCCAGATGACAAGACAAGATCCTTCAGAACATCCTCATCCCGCCCGGTCTTGTGCAGCGAATACTCGGGTGATTGCTCCGCTGCCTGTTCAGTGTACCTGGAGTCGGTCAGGAGGTGTGCGGAACCGGCGGTTATCAGAAGGCAACCCGCGTCGCCTGTGAAGCCAGACATGTATCTCCAGTTGTTCATGGAGCCGACGAGAAAAGCGTCTAGCTCCGCCTCCGACAATTTCTGCCTAATCTTCGAAAGACGAGATAACGCGACGCTCATGCCGCCACCTCCTACTCGTAGAACGGAAACCTCGACGTAAGCTCCTTCACTTCAGAGGAAAGGCGCTCCTTGGCCCCGTCATCTCCGATAGCCATGAGCGTCTCGTCGATGAGGCGGGCTATTACCCCCATCTCCTCCTCTTTCATCCCCCGGGTCGTCACCGCTGGGCTTCCGATCCTGATGCCGCTCGTTACAGTGGGTTTCCTCGTGTCGAAAGGTATCCCGTTCTTGTTGACGGTGATGCCTACCTCATCGAGAGCGACCTCAGCATCGCGGCCCGTAATCCCTTTCGGGGTTAAGTCAACGAGCATCATGTGGTTATCCGTTCCTCCGGACACGAGACGATATCCCCTGGCAAGAAGCGCTTCGGCAAGCGCCTTGGCGTTCTTCACGATCTGAGACTGGTAATCCCTAAAGGACGGCTCGAGGGCTTCTTTGAAAGCGACGGCCTTGGCGGCAATGATGTGCATCAACGGCCCGCCCTGAGTGCCGGGGAATATGGCCTTGTCTATGGCATTTGCCCATTCGGAAGTGCAAAGGATCATCCCGCCGCGGGGCCCCCGCAACGTCTTGTGAGTCGTCGTGGTCACGAACTGAGCGTAGGGAACCGGGTTCGGATGCAGGCCCGATGCGACCAGACCGGCGATGTGTGCCATATCCACCATGAACAATGCCCCGGTCTCGTCCGCTATCTCCCTGAACTTCGCGAAATCCAAGGACCTCGGGTAGGCGCTCGCGCCCGCCACTATCATTTTCGGCTTGTGTTCTTTCGCCAGACGCCGCACGGCGTCGAAGTCCACGATCTCAGTCTCGCGGTCCACCCCGTAAGCCACGAAATTGAAGTATTTCCCCGAAATATTCACCGGACTTCCGTGGGTCAGATGTCCTCCGTGGGAAAGATTCATCCCCAAAACCGTGTCGCCCGGCTTCAAAGCGGCAAAGTACACGCCCATGTTCGCCTGCGATCCGGAGTGCGGCTGGACGTTGGCGTGGTCCGCCCCGAAGAGCTTCTTGGCCCTGTCGCGGGCAAGGTCTTCTGCGACGTCAACGCATTGGCATCCTCCGTAATACCTATGTCCGGGGTATCCTTCCGCGTATTTGTTGGTCATTATCGAACCCGCGGCCTCCAAAACGGCAGGTGACACAAGATTCTCGGAGGCTATTAGCTCGATGACCTCCATCTGCCGTGCCATCTCAGCTTCTATGGCGGCAAAAATCTCCGGGTCTTTTGTTCGAAGCGCCTTCATATCGTCTCCGCCTTTCATCGCGTGATCAGGTGCAACGGCTTGTCTTGTACGCCGTGAAGCGCCTCCAGCACGATCTCGGGCAAAGTCGGGTGGGCGTGAACCATCTCCGCCACTTCCCTCGCGCTTAGCCCCGCTTTCATCGCAAGAGCCCCCTCGTGGATGAGATCGTCCGCATGCGCCCCCAGGATGTGCATGCCCAATATCTTGCCGGTATCGGCGTCGCCGACCACTTTGACCAACCCGTCTGTTTCCCCGATCGCTACCGCCCGCCCGTTTGCGCTATATGGGAACTTGGACACTTTCACGTTGTAGCCTTGCTCTTTGGCCTGTGATTCCTTCAACCCGACAGAGGCGCATTCCGGAATCGAGAAAACGCAGCCCGGAACGACCGTGTAATCCATCGTCCTCTTATGGCCGAAAATATTCTCCATGGCGACGATGCCTTCGGTGGAAGCGACCGGGGCCAAGAACGTCTTTCCCACAACGTCACCAATGGCGTAGATGCCCGGCACGTTTGTCTCCATCTTCTCGTCCACCTTGATGCCGTGCCGGTCGTGGAGGACGCCCAGCCCCGGCAGGTCTATGCCCCCGAAGCTGGGAACGCGACCCATGGCCACGAGCACCAAGTCGGCCCTAAACTCGCGCGGTCCGCCGTCCTTGGTGTCGGCCAGAAGGACCTTCTCTCCTCCTTCGTCTTTTATCTCTTTGATATAGATGCCCGAGTTCACGGTGATCCCTTTTTTCTTGAACATGGGCATCAGCCTGC
>CAZMEF010000176.1:0-4235 GCA_964565305.1 uncultured Eubacteriales bacterium
CAGGATAATCCATGCTGACTCCACCCCCCAGAAGGTTCACCCGCGGAAAGCCGGCGCACCCGCTCTAGGTCTTCTCCACCTTGAGATCAGGCTCCTTCTGCTTCACCTATGTCATCAGCACATGGGTGCCCGTCATGCCTACATAGTTCCTTCACGGGGCACCAGTTGCACCTAGGCTGCACATAGCGGCAAACTAGTGCACCTAGATCCAGCATAGCCCAGTTGAACTCTCTGTGGCGACTATGCGGCACTAGTTGATCTGCCGTCTCCTGCATTTGCTTGTGCTTTGCCTTTATTACCCCGAACACCCTGTTAATGATCCTGGAAACATTCGAGTCAACGACAGCCGCCGGGATGCCGTACCCGAATGAAAGGATGGCACGGGAGCTATACGGCCCGATATGAGGTATCGCCTGAAGAGTGTCCAGGGAAGAGGGTATCACCCCTTTGGTTTCTCGGCACAGGTACTCACAGATCTCTTTGAGAGAGCGCGCCCTCTGCTTGGAGAGCCCTATCGGCCTTAGAGCCAGCTGCAGAGAGGCCTCATCGGCGCGTCTTATTGCGTCTGGGTTGGGATGCTGCTCAAGGAAACTAAGGTACAACCGCGAAGCAGCTGCTGCAGTTGTTCGCTTGAGTAGGACTTCAGCTATCAGGATATCAAATGGCGAGATGCCATCGCGACGCCACGGGTATTGGCGCTGGTATTTCTGCCACCAATTTTCTAGCGATGCCCAGAACTCTCTTCGGACCTTCTCCATCACGTAGCTCATGCCTATACTGTTCTGCGTCTCGGATGGTGATCCTCTACGACCATTTGGAGTGTCACGCTAGTCAGTCGAAGATATGGTCGTTGCGTCCGAAAGGGGCCGGGCACGCCAAACAGGAAGGTGTTGCTAGAGGAGAAGTATGCCACGAGGCGGGCGTAGCGCGGCTGCCAGCGGAAGCCACGTTCAATGACGTTAGGGCACTGGGGAGCTGATCTCGCTCGGGTGGGAACTCTGCCTACGCTTCCTGAGCTCGACCACAGCGAGGCTTTGGCCACGCATGAGCTCGCGTACTATCTTCTCCGCCACGGTCTCGCCGCCCCTCGTAGGAAGGGCGTGAACTTCCCGGTATCTGCAGCGTCCAACCGCTGCGATGAAGGCACTACGCAGGCGCACGCATAGTTCGGCCTACTCATCTGACCGTCCCATGAGGGCCGCAAAGAGCTTCGTCTACACACCACCCTATCCGGTCGGCAGGATTCGTCCTCCTCGGCAAGAACTGTTATCGGTACGAATCTGAAGGACGGTTGGCCCGGAATGGGGCAGGGGACCGCGTCGATTCAGTCGCCTCCTGCTAAGCGAGCGCGACCCCAGAAAGGAGACCCCCCATGAAAAACGACGTATTCGGCGGACTCGGCGATCTTATGAAGGGACTCACCGGCTTCATGCCTCAGGACGACCCGGATGTTAAAAAGTTGAAGGCCCAATCGGAGATCAGCGACCTACGCAAGCAGGAGACCGAGATCTACGCAGAGATTGGCAAGCAGGCACTAACGCGTGGTAGAGGGCAGTTCCCGGAGTTGGAGAGCAATCTCCGAGCCGTGCAGTCCAGTATGGCAGAGGTGCAGGCCAAGCTCGAGCAGGTCCAAGCCGAGGCCGCACGGAAGAAGCAGGAGGAGCAGCGGGCGAACGAGCAGCGCACCTGTCCGCAGTGCGGTCACATCAACCAAGAGGGCGTGAAGTTCTGTCAGGAGTGCGGTGCAAAGCTCGGTCCGGCCAAGTGCCGGAGCTGCGGCGCGACGTTGGCTCCGGGCACTCGCTTCTGCGGTGAGTGCGGGGCGAAGCAGGAAGCGTAGGAAGGGCATCGGGTCCTCGAAGCCAAAAACGCGATACCAAGCGAGGGATAGACTGTGAACACCACCACATTTGATCGTAGTCGAGGAAACTGGTACAAGGGAAACTTGCATTGCCACTCTACACGATCGGACGGCTCCCTTGAACCAGAGGTTGTGGCGCGGATGTACAGGGAAAAGGGTTACTCGTTTCTTGCTTTCAGCGAGCACGAGATCTATACCCACCGTACTGACCTCGAGACGCCCGGCTTTCTCATCATCCCGGCGATCGAACGTTCGGTGAAGCTCAAAGACGCCGATCAAACTGACAGTCGCTGCCACCTGCAGGGGATCTGGAGCGGACGAGGTTGTGTGTCTATCTCTGGGACGACAGTGCCGGTACCCCTATGGACGGGCCCCGAGACGGTCCAGGCCGTCATCGACGAGCTGGAGCGCGATGGTTACTTCGTGACCTTCAACCATCCGGCGTGGTCGAGAAACGACTTCAGGGATCTAGAACAGGCAAACGGTTATACCGCAGTCGAGGTTTACAATCACTCGTGTGAGGAAGAGAGCCACACGGGTCACACCGAACTCTTCTGGGATCACATGCTTAGGCATGGCAGAAAGCTTTGGGGGATCGCCACCGACGATAATCACAACGAGAAGCTACACGGCAAAGAGATACGGGACTGGGATTCTTTCGGCGGATGGGTGATGGTGAACGCAGACGAGTTGTCGTACCGGGCCGTAGGCGAAGCGCTGCAGAGCGGGAAGTTCTATTCATCAACTGGCCCCCGGATCTACGAGTACGGAGTGCGAGACGCAACCGACTCAGGTGGTAGCTTCCGGGAGGTCCATATCGAATGCTCTCCGGCTGAACGCATCTTCTTTCCCGCTCATCCAGGCAGGGGAAGCAGCAGGCGAAATCCTGACGGAGGAACCTTAGAATCCGCTACGTATAGGCTCACGGGAAGGGAAGCATACGTGCGCGCCGTGGTAGTGGACGAAGTCGGAAAGATGGCGTGGACTAACCCCATCTTCTTTGATGGACGGTAGGTTGTCGGCTCTCTGAACCAGGGCGGCGTGAAGTTTTGTCAGGAGTGCGGCGCGAAGCAGCAGTAGCAGAAAGCCTGCGAGGTATGTGAGTCTGGTGAAGCCGGTGAGATTGGCGAGCCTAGGGCGTCTATCACGCGGCCAGCCTGCCGACTCAGCGAACCTGGCGATCACCAAAGGAGACGACCACAACCATGGACACAACCGCCATTCAGAAAATCATCGACGCCTATAGCCAGAGAGTCACCGCCAAGCTCGGCATCGGCTTCAAGGACTTCGACACCGGACAAGAGCTATGTCTCAACGGGGACGAGCCCTTTCCCGCAGCGAGTACCTTCAAGGTGCCCCTGCTCATAACCCTCTACGAACGCGCCGCCGCAGGCAGCCTCTCTTTGGATGACAAGTACACCCTGCGCGAAGAGGATATTGCTATCGGCAGCGGAGTCCTCTCTACGCTGACTCCGGGTCTGAGCCTGCCTCTCAGGGATTACGCCACTCTCATGATGATTGTCAGCGACAACACCGCGACCGACGTCATCTATCACCACGTAGGGGCGGACAACATCCGCAATATGATCGGCCGCATGAACCTCGCCAACACCAGGTGCGACCTCAGTTGCGATCATCTCGTGCGAAAGGTCTACGGCATTCCGCTTGACATAAGTCCGAAGGAAGCCCGCGCCATGCTCATCGCCGGTGACGCCGTGGCGGACGAGGCCCTCTACGTGGACATGACCCTGCCCAACGACGTCAGCTCTCCGAGAGACATGGTGACCATGTTCAGCCTCATCCACAATCGCCAGGTAGTCTCGCCGGGGGCCTGCGACGCGATGATGGCCACCATGACGGCCTGCCAGACGAACAGCCGCATCCCGTACTATCTGCCCGGGAGGGGACCGAACAAGGCCAAGGTCGCCCACAAGACCGGCACGCTCTTCGCCGTCGCGAATGACTGCGGCGTGATCACGACCGCCACCCGGCAGTACGCTCTCGCGCTGTTCGGCAACGGCTTCAACGCTTCGGCCGAGGAGAAGGCGCAGAACGGAGCCGTTCATCTGTACGACCACTTATTGGCGGAGCTCTCACGGGATGCGTTTGAGGCGATGCATAGGGGGTAGGAATCCGGCTCCTCTGCTCTACGTCGGAACAAGAAGCCCTTCGTCGGAGGCCGCCCTTAGGAGTTCCTTGTCGAACGCAAGGAAAAGGATGTTTCGGCCAACCATGGCCCGCCATTCCAAGGCGGCGGCGAGGTGCACGGCATCGTAGGCCCGAAGCGGGTGTCTTTCGACGAGCGTTGCAGCGCTCAGTATCAGCCCTTCGTCAACGGGGATTCGCACAAAGTCCTTCCATTCATCCCTTAGGG
>CAZMEF010000177.1:0-2205 GCA_964565305.1 uncultured Eubacteriales bacterium
TCCCGGAAATGGGTATGGTGAGTTTATTTTCTGTGTTGAAGACGTAGCGAAGCAGCTCTGTGGTCTCGTCCATTATAGCGACGAAATCCGGGTCCAGGTGGCCTAGGGTCGGCTCCGACATCGCCCGGAGTACCCTCGGGTCCGAATTGCTGGGACCCGGCCCCAATAACAGCTTCGCCTTTGGGTTTCTTTGTGTCATTTTCCATGCCTCTCTTCTAGGATGTGGATGAGGTCCTTGAGTGCCGATGACGCCGCGCCCACGATATCAGACGCGCCGCCGGAGACGATGACGTCCCCCATATCTCGCGACGTGAACTTCACTGCTTTCGATGTACCCGGAAGAACAGCGAAAGGGTGGTCCCGAGGGACGACCTGCGGCTTGACAGTTATCCTCACGGAGCTGGGCGTACCCCACGCTCCGGTATCGAGTGTGACCGCCTCCGCCCGCGCGACCAGCCGGACGGGCGTGCCCGCGTCCGCGGCTTCCCTGACGCCCTCTTCGGAAAGGGAGGTGATGCCGGCACAATCCACATCTCCCAGCCCCAAACCGGCGTTCCAGACGGTGTTGGCCAATATAAGGATTTTGGCCGCCGAATCCAAGCCGGACACGTCGAGAGCAGGATCGGCTTCCGCCACGCCCAAGACCTGCGCTTCAGCCAAAGCCTCGCCGTACGTCTTGCCGGACATCATCGAGTTCAGGATGTAGTTGGTGGTGCCGTTTAGGACTCCCTCGATCTGAAGAATCCCGCTTCCCGCCATAGAGTACATGGCGGTATCAACGGTCGGAAGCGCCGCGGCCACCGCCCCGCTGTATTTGAGCATACAGCCTTTGGAGTGGGCAAGTTCCATAAGTTCATCGAAGGCGAGAACAAGCGGACCTTTCGCCAGGCTGACGACGCTGAACCCCAGTGACAAGGCTTTCCTCAGATTAGTCAGGCCCGGATCACCTGTTTGTAGGTTGGTGGGGGTCGCTTCCACCACGATGGCAGGACCGAGCGCCGCGGCCTTCTGGAGGGCCAGTTCCGGCGAAATGACGCTGGCCCGCGCCGGGGCCCCGCCGTCTCTCCACGATATCACCTGCTCCAGCGTCAGCCCCTCTTCGGAATACACGGTGCCGGACTTATCGGTGACAGCCAGAAGGCTCGGAGTCTCGCCGGTCATCCGCCCTATCTCGCCTCTTCTCTCCAAGAGAAGGCGCACAAAGCTCATCCCGACCCGCCCAGGCCCGTTGAGGATGACGTTGATCACTTGATAAGCCTCGAATCCAGCTCTGACAAGATTCGTCGTATCTCCGCCTTTTCGCCCTCTTGGGCGGGAAGCATCGGCCTTCTCGGAAGCCCTCCGAAGTAGCCTATCATGTCTAGCGCGGCTTTCAGCCCGGCCACGCCGAACCTTGAAGTCACCGCGGCGTTAAGCGCCAGTAGGGACTTCTGCAGCGCGGAGGCTTCCCGAACTCTCCCCTGCTGGCCCAACTCAAGAAGGTCGACGCAGAGATTTGGAACTACGTTAGCGGTGGCGAGAGTCCCGCCGACGGCGCCCATCAAGACGGCAGGAAGAAGGAAACTCGCGGAACCCGCGAAGACCGCAAACGTGTCCGGCACGTCGCGAAGTATCTCCGATATCTGCACGATGTTTCCGCCTGAATCCTTTACGCCTACTATGTTGGGGTGCCCGGCGAGGCGCGCGACCAAAGACGAGGAAAGGTTCAGCGAGGTGTTGCCCGGCATGTTGTAAATAAGTACCGGAATTGGCGAAGACTCAGCAACGTCTTTGTAGTACGCCGCGAGCGCGGGTTCTTTCATGTTGGCTTTAAAGAAGTTGGGGCTGATGACCAGGGCAGCGTCCGCGCCCGCCGAAGCGGCCTTCTCGGTCAACCTGACAGTACCTCTTGTGCTCTCCGCGCCCGTACCGGCTATCATGAGCTTTTCTTTAGGAAGATGACTTCGTACAAACGTCCACATCTCGACCTTCTCGTTCTCATCCACGTAAGGGGCTTCACCGTTTGATCCAAAGACCACCAGTCCGGACAGCCGGGTCTTCCCCCATTTCGCGACGTTCTCTTCCAGCTTGTCGTAAGCGATCTCCTCGTTGATGAAGGGAGTCGGGATGGGAGCGAATATGCCTTTGATCACAGCCGACACTCCTTTCGCATAGCGCCGTTTATAGAAGTTCGCCATCACGATCCTCGATCCTTCACCTGGAGCG
>CAZMEF010000177.1:2215-3884 GCA_964565305.1 uncultured Eubacteriales bacterium
CTTAGCCCAAAGAAAAAGTGGCGGGACCGACCCGCCACTTCCATATTCGTCGCATGAGGCCCGAAAGCCTTACGCACTTACCCGATTTGTATCTATACCCGGGTTGTAATCAATTTTAGCCAGTTGCCCAGAAGGAACTGCATCCTACCCAAGAACAACGACACACGAGCCATGACGGTGTTTCCGAAAGCGGAACCAAAAGCCACCATCATGACGACACGCCCCACCTTGGAGATGCCGCCCTGAACGCCCTTCTTCTGAAGAGTGAACATGAAGTAGACGAGCGATGTGACCGTGCCGATCACGAAGATCCAGTTACCGACGGTCACCCACCAGTCGCCTGTGCCCCACAACTTCAGGAATGTGGCCCTAACTTGGTCCATAAACAACGGCTTCATGTCCTTTGACAGAACATATCCGGTACCGATCCCAAGAGTGAAGCAGAGGGAGTACCTGGAAAGCCACGCTATGGACTTAATATACCTGGTGTACATCAAAAGGCCTACAACGATGGGGACCAGCCAGTGAAGCTCCCCTTTCGCAATGATACTGTCTTGGATCGTAGGCCGGATATACTGGAAGAAGGACAAGGCCACGGTGTACCCCGCCCACAAGCCCACGTAAGTGTGCTCCGCGAAGCGGTAGCCCGGGTTGTCTTTGAACACAACCGAGAGAAGCAGAATCGTGAAGATCGCCTGTAGCCATGTTCCTATCAGTACCTGAGTATCGGACATTTCGATTTCACCTCCCCTTTTGGGCCAACCCGGCTAGCCCTTTTTGTTCCGGGTAGCAAAGTAACCAATGTTCCCAAGGACCATGAATATCAAGATCAAACCGTGAGAGAAAGACTGCGCGTCCATGCCGGCCGTGGCCGGACCCGGGTGCTGAACCAAGACTTCGTACTCGGCGGCGCCTTTCATGCCGGCGATCAAAGCCGTCAGCTGACCGGACTGCAGGAAGGGCATGCTGCCCGGAACGCTAACAGACACGCAAGCCTCGATAAGAGGCTTATTGTGGGGACCCGTGACGTGCTTGATATAGTCGGGCTCGCCCGGGTTTCCGGTACAGAAAATCAGGATAGCGACCGCGTCTTTTAGGGTCTTGAAGTCGGACATTAGCGGCAATGTGTTTAGCTTGTTCTGCCTGTGGTCAATACCCTTCGCGGCCTCTTCGGCGTTATCGAGAAGAGTCTGCAGAAACACGTCGTTGCCGGGCTTGTAGCCGATGTTCACCCAGTCGGTCCCGTATTTCTTATCCGGGAACTCCTTTTCGACTATGCTGAAAGCCATCTCACCCATATCGCCGGCCTGCTGCCACATCCCTGCAGATACGAACCTCAAGTCCTTAGCGAACCCTTGCCTGATAATTGCCTGGATGGCGGGCATCAGCTCGGGAATGCCGCCTGAGGAGAATTCCATACCGAGCCAGACTATGCTGCCGTTCGGAATCTTGTCGACGGCATTGTAAGCATCCTGGGTCTCGGGCGAGGGTACAATAGCCAGACCTACGGGCTTAAGCAAAGCCAGCGCGATGACGAATATCATCAGAGCGTAGATGATCCTTCTATCGATGTTCCCGATTTTTTCCCACACGATTGTCACCTCCTTTTCTTATGAAGTGTTAGTCACCTGTACCGCCAAGGTAGCTACGCTCGATTCCAAGCATAATA
>CAZMEF010000177.1:3894-4232 GCA_964565305.1 uncultured Eubacteriales bacterium
GAGAGCGGCTCCGACACCGATACCTCTCATGCCCGCGGCGTTGGGCACTCGCAGTAGCCAGGAAGCCATTTCGCCGAACGCCGGATTCCCGCCCAGCAACATCGCCCCTAGGGGAACCAGCCCAAGCATCATGATGGCAGCGACAACTAGTAAAATGCCGGCCTCCAAGCTCCTTACCCTAAAGGACCTGTAAGCAGCGGAGCCGATATAGAACACCAACGTGGAGTAAACCGTGGCGTTCATCGGGGAAATGATCAGGGTATACATGAAGTTCCAGCCCGTGTGGGTGGTGCCCTGGAACCAGAAAAGGCTCGCGAGAAGCATCCCATACATACACA
>CAZMEF010000178.1:0-2498 GCA_964565305.1 uncultured Eubacteriales bacterium
TGAGGAAGAACTTCAGGTAGGTTACGTCCGGTTCGCCATGTGCGAGGAAGACGTCAAGTCGGTCATGGCTCACCCGTGTGTGATGATCGGGTCGGACGCCAGCGCCCGGGCCATTGACGGGCCGCTCTCCACCGGAAGCCCGCACCCGCGCGCGTTCGGGACATTCCCGCGCGTGCTCGGGAAGTACTGTCGCGAGGAAAAGGTTTTCTCGCTCGAGACAGCCGTTTACAAAATGACGGGGCTTCCCGCTTGGAGACTACGGCTTTGGGACCGCGGCCTGGTCAGGCCAGGGATGAAGGCGGACCTCGTTTTGTTTGATCCCGACACCGTGATCGATCAAGCGACCTACGAGAACCCGAAGCAGTACCCTGTGGGCATCGACTACGTGGTCGTCAACGGCGCCGTGGCTATCGAGAAAGGGCAGCACACAGGAGCCATAGCGGGGCAGGTTCTAAGGCGGGGGAGGTAGGCGGCCCTGCCGTATTGACGGCAGATCGGCATGAATCTCATGACGCGGGTCGAGCATACTCTTTATATGGATGTCTTCACCAACCCCGAGGTTGGGCCGTTGTAACATCCAGAAGGGGCGTCGCTCGTGGCTCGCGTCTTCTCTTTGCGGTTCGAAGGGACTGCATCTGAGCTTCTTAGAAGCGGCCTGCCGGAGATCCGGAGAGCCGGGATGCGCGGCTGGACTCTGGAGCGCCACGCGCCTTTGATTCAAGAGAGACTTAACGGGGCCTCGCGATCGCAGGCGAGTACTTCAAAGCCTGCGTCTGAGACCCCGTCAGTTATTTACCTTCGCCCCGACCGAGAGCCCTAGAACGTGCTCTCTACTTCAGCCACTAGATTTCCGACGTAATCGACCGCTTTTCTGATGGCGTCCGGCTTCGACATATCCACGCCGGCCATCTGCGTCAGCTCTAGAGGCTTCACCTTTCCGCCAGCCTTCAAAGCGGACACCCACCTATCGATCGCGGGCTGCCCTTCCGTCCTTATATCCGCCGCCACAGCAGTGGCGACCGTCAGCCCCGCCGCGTAAGTGTACGGGTACAAGCCCATGTAATAGTGGGGCTGGCGCATCCAGGTGAGTTTCGCGCCTTCGTCGATCTCAACAGTGTCGCCCCAGAAATCGGATAGGATTTGCCCCTTGACTGTGGATAGCGTCTTTGCCGTGATAGTCTGATCTTTTTCGGCGAGGGCGTAGATCCGCCGCTGCAACTCGCCCTCTAGAAGGTGTCGCACGAAGTTATGGTGATAGCTTTCGAGGAGCCCCGAGAGCACCCAGCGCCGCATCCTCGGTTCGGTGTTTCGGGCCAGAACGTAGTCGGCGAGGATCAGCTCATTGATGGTCGACGGCCCTTCGACGAAAAAGGTTGAAACCTGCATCGCGTCGGCTAGCGGCTGATTTCTGCAAGAGAGGACGAAATGCCCCGCATGGCCCAGCTCATGGGCCAGAGTGAAGGCGCCTCGCATGTTCTCGGGCCAGGTGTTTAGGATGTAAGGGTGGATGCCGTACGCAACGGAGCAGAACGCGCCGGTGGACTTGCCGACGTTGTCGCATCTGTCGATCCAGCGGTCGCGGAAGGCCGCCTCCATGGCCTCGGCGTACTCCGGCCCGAGAATGCGCAGCGCGTCGACTATAAGGGGGCCCGCTTCCTCGAACTTCATCTCCGGGGTGAACTCCGGATCCAGCGGGGCCTCAATGTCGCAGTAGAGGATTTTGTCCAGCCCGAGGACCCGCTTTCTGAGCCTCGCGTACCTTTGCATATGCGGCGATAGCTCCGCGAATATGGCATCAAGCACATTGTTGTAGACTTCAATGGGAACCTCTTGGGAGGCGAGAAGCATGTGGGTTGCGGACGGATACCCCCGCAAACGCGATACCACCAGGTTCTTCTTGACCTCGGTTGCGAAAGTGCCGCCTATGGTGTTCTCGAACCCCTTTAGCCCTTTGGCGAAAGAGGAGAACGCGCGCCTCCTTATGCCCAAATCCTTGGATTTCTCGTACTTCCCCTCGTATCCCGCGAATGACATGGGGAGCTCATTGCCCTTGTCATCCTGGATGGGCTCAAAAGCCATGTCCGCCAACTTGGCCCGCTGGTAGATAGTGTACGGGGATTCGAAGACCTCGCCCAAGGATGCGAGGACCACCTCTGCTTCGGGCGACAGCTGGTACGGCTTTTCATCCAGGATCCGCTCGTAGGTCCTTCGGAACCTGGCAAGTCCGGGCTCATCGGCGAGGTACTTTTGGATAGTTCCTTCGGGAAGTGCCAGTAGCTCGGAGCGGATGAAAGCGAAACCCGCTTCAAGTTTCGCGTTCAACCCCATCACCATACCCATCATTTCCTGGTATGTAGGATTGGTGGTGTCGGCGGCAAGGTTCAGGCTCGCGTAGTTGTAGACGATCAGAAACCGCCTGTAGAGTTCCTCTTGAGCCAGGCTGGCTTGAAGCAAGGTGCCGGAGCTTTCCCCCAAGCGCCCCTTGTACTGCGTGACCG
>CAZMEF010000178.1:2508-4166 GCA_964565305.1 uncultured Eubacteriales bacterium
GTTCTGGCCAGTTCCATGAAGCGGTCTTGCAGCACCGTGACCAGGTCCTTGTCGATAGATTGCATGGCTTCCCGCCACTCTTCTTGCGATACAAAAAGGTCGTCCAGATTCCAAGTTTCTTCTACCGGAACTTCGGAGCGCGTTAGTCTTCTTGCCATGTGAAACCTCCTTATCATGAAGCCTTTCCTGATTCAGCGGGGAGGAGCGAGAATCCTGCAGAGGTTGTGGGGACGTACCGGGAGTCTGTCGTCAGCGCGGTGGAGCTAGATTGCGTTGGTTGCGCTCCAAGGCCAGTATAGGGGCCAAAAACCTGCGGGGCGCGTTTTGGGCGTTGGGAGGGTTTTCGAAAACGCTTGCACACAAGAGGGTATCTGCCCGCGACCCTTGCACCGGCGCAAGGGTCGCGGGCCGACCCTCCCACACAGCAAGGGTTCATTCAAAATGCTTGCAGACCATTTCCCGCGCAATTTCCTGAGAAGCCACCTGTGCGGCGGGCGACGTGTCGGCCCGGAATGACCGACAGGGCGGGTGCCGTCGGCCCGGAATGACCGACGCGGATGGTGGTGTTGGCCTGATATGACCGACAGGTGGCGTTGCGGAGAGGAGGCCGAGGGAGCCCCGCGCGGGTGACAGGGGAGAGATGCTGAGTGCCGGAGCTGCGCTATGGCAGCTTGTTTGCGTTTCCGGTCTGCCGACCGTCCGCCTCGGCATTCTTCCTAGGCACGGATGTGTGGATTCGCATCTTTCCGCATTTGGGACAGCGCAGGTAGTAGATCCCTGGGACCAGATGGATTGGCGAACTGAGGATGAGGTCAGGGCAGGACATTTCCCGGGTGTTTCCGCAGGTCTTGCATGTTATTCTGGGCACGGTCATCCCTCCGACATTAGCTACTGCTTTGTGGGTTATCAGAACCAGCAAAGTCTGAAGGGCATACGGGATCTGAGGGGCTCACGTAACCTAAAGGGTCTAGGGAACCTGAAGGGCCTGTGGGGCCTTCAGGCTCTGGGGAACCTGAAAAGCTTGCGGAATCCGAAGGGCTCGCGGAGTTCAGTAGATCCGCAGAATCCGAGGAGTATTCAAGGATGTCTCCTGGTTGGCAGTTCAGTTCCCGGCAGATGGCTTCCAAAGTTGAAAAACGCACCGCCTTGGCTTTTCCGGTCTTTAGGATCGAAAGGTTGGCAAGCGTGAGGCCGACACGTTCGGCCAGTTCAGTCAGCGACACCTTGCGATCCACCATGACCCTATCCAATCGGACGATTATGGGCACAGGTCAGGCCCCCTTAGCATCAAACAGCTCGTCTCTGCTGAAACGTCTACGTATTCTGTGCGGGTGACAAGTGTCAGGTTTTTGCTGGTATGCCCACACTCACACAGTAAGATCATGGTCCTCTTGAAGTCGAACGCCGTGGGCAAAGACCTCGGCTATCGCAAGTATGAGGAGCGCCAATACGCCCGTTCGAATTCCTAGATCTCCCTTGAACTGAATGCCGTTGAAGGGTCCCCACTCAAATGGGAGTTTGTAATCCGTTAACGCGAGTATGGTCCGCGTGAAGAAGATCCCAAAGCCTATGGTCCTCACTGCCTCTGCGGCTGCTGCCCATAGGACCGCGAATCCGGCAACTCGAATGCGCCGGGCGTTGTCGACAGTGAATGCGCG
>CAZMEF010000179.1:0-4164 GCA_964565305.1 uncultured Eubacteriales bacterium
GACCCTACTCTTCCAGCGCCCCGACAGGAAATACGCGTAGTTTAGAGCGGCCCCAAAGCACGGTGAAGTGCCCATGCCGATCCAGATGCCGGTCGGACCCATGGTTTTGGATAGGAACACAGACAGAGGAACCCTTACGACCCACAGAATGAATATGGAGATCAGCATGGAAGGGAACGTGTCTCCGGCCCCCCTTAGGATGCCGGAAAGCGTGAACATTAACGCGTAAGGGATATAGGCGACGCCCAAGATCCGGAGATACCCGACGCCTTGTTGGAGGGCAGGCGCTTCAGAGGTGAACATCCGAAGTAGAACCCCCGGGAACAGCAGAACGATGGCGGAAACAACCGCCGTGATGCTGACCGTGATCAGGATGCTCCACTTGACTACCTCTTTGACCCTATCTTTTAGCCCCGCGCCCAAGTTCTGCCCCACGAGAGCAGTAACGGCAAGCCCGAGGGATTGCGCCGGCATGAACGCGAATTGATCAAGCCTTGAACCGATCCCGAATCCCGCGGTGACGTTGGCGCCGAAGCTGTTGACAAGGGATGTCATAGTGAGCATTCCGAGGGATGTGATTATCTGCTGAAAGCCTGCGGGAAGACCGATCGAGAAAGTCAGCTTGACGAGTCGTGAGTCGACTTTCCAATCCCGGCGGTCCTTCGTGATCATCTGGTGCTTCAGCATGTACGAGATCCCAAGCACCGCCGAAAAGCCTTGAGAGATGATGGTCGCCAAGGCCGCGCCGCCCACGTCCATTTTGGGAAACGGCCCTATCCCGAATATCATCAGAGGATCAAGCACGATGTTGAGTGCCGTCGCATAGGCGAGAAACTTCAAGGGAGTGCGGGAATCCCCGAGACCCCTCATTATGGCCGAGTTGAGATTGTAGACGAAGGTCGCAAGAACGCCCGCAAAGATGACGCCGAGATAGTCCGCCGCCCAATCGATGATCTCGGGCGGCGTGTTTATGAGCCTAAGAATAGGATAGCGGTACACCACTCCGAGAAACGTGCCGAAGGCGGCCAGCACGAGCGTGATGATCACAGAATTAGTGATGGTTCGCCTCACCATCACAGGGTCCTTGGCGCCAGAATATTGGGCGACCAAGGTGGTAGTGGCCATACTCACTCCCATCGCAAGCGAGATCACGGCAAAAGTGACGGGGAAACTCACAGACACAGCCGCGATGCCGTTGGCGCCCAGAAACTGGCCGACCCATATGCTATCAACCGTGCTGTACAAAGCTTGAAGGGCGTTGCCCAACAGCATCGGCGTCGCAAACGCGACCAGGTGCTTTGGAATGCTGCCTTCTGTGAAATCTTGACTGCGGCCTTTGGACTCTATCAGCAGGTACACGCTCCCAACCGCCACTCAGGCGACAGTTTGACCCGCACGGGTATGACGGTACATCCCTAATCATACATCGAAAGTCCATACGGCCGGCATAGGCCGATGCGCGGACAAGACGGATGAGGGCGGCTAGACGGGTTTATAGTGTCTGCTTGACTGTATCTACCTTCACTTCCAAGACGGCCCTAGCCCAAGGAAATCTGGCCTTCATCCTGTCGAAACTGTCTCCTTCTTTGCGAAACGATGCCGTTCCCGTTATGAGAAAACCGGCCCCCTTGTAGTTCAGACCCTGGACCTCACGGCTACCTGCGGTGAGCTTGACCCTGTTGTCGCCACCGATGTTCTCTTCCGTTTTGTTCATCCGCCCCGCAGGCATCAAGAGGCAGCCATCGTCGGTAACCATAACGTAGCTGTTCCACGTGTTGGCCACGTGAGGTCCATCTTTGCCTTGGGTCACTATCGCTACTTCGCCGTCGGTAGGGTGGGCTAACACTTCCAGTAGTTTCTTGTCCAGCATGTCTTTCTCCCCTGTCTGGGTAGTCTCAACAATAGAGTACCCATTAGTGGCGCGGGTGTCATTGGGCGACGAGTGCCGAGCCATGCATATCTGAAAGGCAGGAACTCGTCATCGGCCGGAGAAATCCTACGTCGAGCGATCTCTGGAGTCGCTTCAAATACGAGGAGGCTCTACGATGCCTACAAATGAGTGCCCGTCACCCCCTGATGAAGCACCAGAAACGGTGGCTACGGTAGAAACGGTTCATGAGTCCGGGCCGGCCGTGCCCCGCGCTCGAAGAACGAAAATCGGTGTCAACCTCCTTATCGCGGCCTTGGTTCTTCTTGGATGTGTTCTGCTCGGCGCGCGCGCCTATCGCCAGTTGTCGCTAGCGGGGTGGCAAACCCTCTCAACAGACGAAGTCTCCTTTAGGTACCCTCCCGGATGGGAGCAGGCGGATGCCGAGATCTTGTACAACATGGGACCCTTCGTTCAGGCCATGGTTTACGAACCCACCCAAGGGGCATTCGCGACCAATGTCAACCTGGTGGTCGAGGCGACGCCGGGAATGACGATGTCGGCCAAGGAATACGCGAGTCACGCGATTGCGACCTATGCGACCCAGGGGCAGGAATTTGGGATCGACCGGTACGAGTTCATCAGGCAAAAAGCCCTCAGACTTGGCTCAACCGATAGTCACATGATCTACGGGGAACTTGTCGTTTCGGGCACCACTCTACCTCTGCGGAATTTTCAGCTGGTCGTTCCTTGCGGAGAGAGGTTCTTCGTCCTCACGGGAACATGCATGAAAGGCGATTGGGAGGACAACGAAGCGGTGTTCGACAAGATCGCGAAGTCTTTCAGGTCAAAGTGACGCGCAAAGGAGAAGCCGTCTATGAGTGCCGGAACCGGCGAAGTCACTCCGAGTTCGCTTTTCGGGCGCATCCGCAGCTTTTGCCTTGCCAACTCGGACGAAAAGACAGTAATCAAATATGCCAAGTACTTCAAAGAGGGATACGATGCCTACGGGGTTGACGGACAACTCCTATCCGACGAGGCGAAGCGGATCTTCAAAGAGAATCGCGACGCGCTAGGCATTGAGGGATTCCTGGACCTTTGCGACCTTCTCATGGAAAGTGGGAAGTACGAGGAAGCGGGTCTGGCAGTTCGCTTCATGCGACTTTTCGACAGGGAATTCTCCCAGTACTCCTTCGACCGTGTCGGCGCTTGGTTCGATGGCAAGGTGATTAACTGGGCGGTATCCGATAGCCTTTGCGCGGACATCCTATCGCCGATGCTCTCCCGAAACGTAGTAACGCTTGAGGACTATGGCGCCTGGAGAGAATCCCCTAACCGGTGGAAAAGGCGCGCTGTGCCCGTTTCCATGCTTATCCTACTCAAAGGCCAGTTTGACCCTGCCGCTTTGTTGAACTTCGTACACCCGCTAATGCTCGATAAGGAACGAGTGGTGCACCAAGGGCTGGGATGGTTCCTCCGGGAGATATGGAAAGTCCGCCCGGTCGAAACCGAAACGTTCCTCGCGGGGTGGAAGGATACGGCGGCGAGGCTCATCTTCCAATACGCCACCGAGAAGATGACCCCGGAGCAGAAGGCAAAGTTCCGGAGGGCGGCCCCGAAGAAATCGCCCGCAAGTTAAACTATCTGATGCGTCACAGGGCTCCCAGACACGCCGCGAATTCTTCGCGAAACTGGGGTCCGCCGCCTTGGGAAGGGTGCCTAACCTTCGTGTGAGAAATGCCCATCGAGGTGACGGCAGCATCGGCCCAATTACCGATCGCGACGATCGCGGCTCCGGGATAGGCGTTCAGCAACAACTGCAGGACAGGGACGCCGATCTCAATGTCGCGCTTTCGGAGGGCGCGGTTGCTTAAGGAAAGGCCAGGCTTGTGGGCGTGATACGGATAGATGTTCCACAGAAGGATCGCGTACGGGTCAACACCCGAAGAGCAAATGGCTTTCCAGACGTAAGTAGAGGTAGGCTCGCAGAACCCGAGTCCTCGGACCGCACGCGAGATCCGTGGGTTTTGGGGCAAATCACGCTTGCTTGTGCGCGGATGAAGCCCTGCCGGTGCGACATTCGCGGGGTCAAGGCCGCCGTAGCCGCCTCCCAGCAAGCGCTCGCAGGTGAGCGGTATACCCGTGAAGCGCCCTCCCTGGTATCCTGTGGCTTCGGCGCAGGCCACCATCTTGGCGCGCCCTTCACGCGCATTGAGAAAAGCAGCGAGATTCGCCGTTCTGAGGTCCGGCGCTTCGGGACCGCAGTCGTAATCCGGATCGTAATCGCTCCATGGGTT
>CAZMEF010000180.1:0-4066 GCA_964565305.1 uncultured Eubacteriales bacterium
TGCCCTAACCGCTTTGTCCCAAGTACTTCGCCACGATCTTGTCCGCTTCCGAACGCGGGACCACATCGTAGCAAGAAAACTGCATGGTGTAAGTACCGCGTCCCTGCGTCCTCGATCTAAGGTCGGTCGCGTACCCGAACATGGCAGAAAGCGGCACCAAACCTTCGATGACCTCGTATGTCTCTCTGCTCTCCAACCCCTGGATCTGCCCTCGCCTGGCGTTTAGGTCCGCAAGAACTTCCCCGAGGTAGTCCGACGGGGTAGAAACTTCAACCCTCATGATAGGCTCAAGAAGCACGGATTTGGCTCTGGCCAACGCGTCTCTAATGGCCATGGAGCCGGCGACTTTGAAAGACAACTCGGAAGAATCCACCTCGTGGTAGGACCCATCTATGAGGGTGACCTTGATGTCAACTACAGGGTTTCCGGCTATGGACCCGCTTTCCAAGGCTTCCTTGACGCCCGCTCTGACAGCGGGTATGAACTCCACGGGTATGGCTCCGCCTTTGATCGCGTCCTCGAAGACGAACCCGCCGCCACGGCCAAGAGGTTCAACCCGTATTTTGGCGTGCCCGTACTGCCCGTGCCCACCGGTCTGCCTCACGTACTTGCCTTCGCCGTCCGCCTGTGAAGCGATGGTCTCCTTGTAAGCCACTTGCGGCCGCCCGACAGTCGCTTTGACGCTGAACTCTCTCAAGAGCCTATCCGAAATGATTTCAAGGTGAAGTTCTCCCATGCCCTCGATTAGCGTCTGCCCGGTTTCCTGATCGGACTTGAACGTAAATGTCGGATCTTCTTCGGCAAGCTTTGCCAACGCCAAAGACAGTTTGTCTTGATCAGCCCTTGTGTTAGGTTCTATGGCCACGGTTATCACGGGTTCGGGGAAACTTATGGATTCCAAAATTATGGGGTGTTTCTCGTCGCAAAGGGTATCGCCTGTCGTTGTGAACTTCAGGGCAACGGTAGCCACTATGTCTCCGGTGGAAACCACCTCGACATCTTCTCTATGGTTCGCGTGCATAAGTAGAATCCGCTGTACGCGCTCGTTTCGCCCTTTGATGGTGTTAAAGGCGTAAGACCTTGTGGTGAGGGTGCCGGAATAGACGCGGAAATAGGTCAACCTCCCCACAAAAGGATCTGTCATCACCTTGAACGCGAGCGCGCAAAACGGCTCGTCGTCGGAAGGCTTCCGGCTTGTCGCGTTGCCTTCGGGATCGACCCCAATTACCGGCGGCACGTCGGACGGAGAAGGAAGGTAACTTACGATGGCATCCAAGAGCCGCTGGACTCCCTTGTTTCTGAAAGAGGAGCCGCACAGACAAGGGACAACCTTGTTCTCGATGGTGCCTTTCCGGATAGCGGCCACAAGGGTCTCCACAGGTACTTCCTCGCCCTTCACGTAAGATTCGAGAATACGCTCATCAAAATCTGACGCGGCGGAAACCAACCTTTCGCGGTATTCAATGGCGAGTTCCTCCATCTCTGAAGGAATCTCACCCTCCTCCACTTCAAGGCCCAAGTCGTCTTTCCAATAGGAAGCTTTCATGGCGACGACGTCCACGACTCCGCGAAAGCCTTCTTCGGAACCAATGGGGAGGTCAAGGACAACCGGGTTCGCGCCCAGCTTGGTTTCGATCATTTTGTAAGAACGGTAGAAATCCGCACCCACGGCGTCCATTTTGTTGATGTAGGCGATCCGAGGAATCTTGTACCTGTCGGCTTGTCGCCAGACGGTCTCAGATTGGGGTTCGACGCCGCCTTTAGCACAAAAAATCGCAACAGCCCCGTCTAACACGCGTAAACTGCGCTCAACTTCGGCCGTGAAGTCAACGTGCCCTGGCGTGTCTATAATGTTGATCCGAATGTCTTTCCAGTGACACGTCGTCGCCGCCGAGGTGATTGTTATGCCTCGTTCCTGTTCCTGTACCATCCAATCCATAGTCGCGGAACCTTCGTCCACTTCGCCCATACGATGAACTTTGCCCGTGTAAAACAGGATGCGTTCTGTGGTGGTGGTCTTCCCCGCGTCTATATGGGCCATAATCCCGATGTTCCTGATCCTCTCTATCGGAAACGCTGCCGGCATCGATTTCCCCCCTTTCCTTTGGTCTTCAAAGCGACTGTCGATCCGACTCAACTGAATGTCTGACTTACCACCGATAATGGGCGAAAGCCCTATTGGCTTCGGCCATCCGGTGCATTTCCTCTTTTCTCTTCACCGTTGAACCCGTGTTGTTGGCGGCGTCAAGAATTTCACCGGCGATACGGTTCTCGATGCCCCTCTCGCTTCGCTTTCTCGAAAAATCGACGAGCCAACGGATGGCTAGAGACAATCTTCTTTCGTTCCGGACCTCGATGGGCACTTGATAAGTCGCGCCGCCCACCCGACGAGGCCTTACCTCGAGAACGGGCATGGCGTTCTTGATGGCATTATCCAATACCTCTAGCGCGTCCTTGCCGGTCCTCTCCTGGATGATGCTCATGGCGTCGTACATAATGCCGCGAGCGACGGCCTTCTCGCCGCCCACCATAATCTTGTTGGTTATCCTCGCCACCAGCACCGAGTTATACTTAGGGTCGGGTGTCCACTTTCTGGCCGGTGCTCCTGCTCTTCTCGGCATTTATGTCATTCCTCCGAAAGGTTTACTTCTTCGGTTTCTTCGCCCCGTACAAGGAACGTCCTTGCCTTCTGTCGGCAACGCCGGCTGAGTCGAGCGTACCTCTTACGATGTGGTAGCGAACGCCGGGCAGATCCCGAACTCGACCGCCCCTTACGAGGACCACTGAGTGCTCCTGTAGATTGTGTCCCACCCCGCCGATGTAAGCGGTAACCTCGATCCCGTTGCTCAAGCGCACACGAGCGATTTTCCGGAGAGCCGAGTTGGGCTTCTTGGGCTGCGTCGTCCTGACAACAGTACAGACCCCTCTCTTGAAGGGGTTACCGTGCAAGGCGCGCGACTTAGATTTTTCCGTAATCTTTTGCCTGCCCTGACGGACCAGTTGGTTAATGGTCGGCAAATTCAAACCTCCTTTGACCCGCGTTCTTTACAAGGTTAAGGCCGCTTGGGCGACTTTAGGATCGCGCACGCCGCGGCTCCTACCCGAAGGCCACAGAGGTGGCCGATCTCTTGCATGGTGTTGGCGCGCTGAATCTCGATGCCCTTTTTCTTGCACTCTTCGAACAAACCTTTAAGGACACGCTCTTCAGCGTCTCTTGCCACAAGCACCATCGCCGCCAAGTCGTTTTGGATAGCCTTCTGAACCGCCCTTACCCCGGCAACGCGTTCTTCACGCACCCTCTTTGCAGAATCTTTGCCTAGCGAGGGGTCAAAAGACAACAGCTATCCCTCCTGCGTTCCCCGAAAAAACACGCCTCATGAGTTTAGCACCGCCATAATTGAGTGTCAACACCGCTAAATCCGTAACAAGACGGGCAAAAGGGCTATTTCAGGCGCATTCTAGCGGCTTCTCCCGGAAGATCCGGCGGTCCTCGCAAAGCGTTTCCGCCGGTCCATCGTCAAGAAAGAGCCGATAACGATGGCGGCCAGTGACAGGTAAACGGCCGTGCCTCCAAAAGTCTCAGCGACCAGGCGGCTCGCTGTCAACCTGTGCGCGTCGTAGACCTTTAGCGACGATAAGCCGGCACTTTGGCTCCCGATCAGAATCCATGAAGATAAGGTGCCGACCCCTAGGAGCCCCATGGCCCACAACATGGCCGGATGCGCTTCTTTCGCGTCTTTCAGGCTAGGCCCCGCTTCCCCTGAGAAAACGAGGAAGTACGATGACCAGGAGTAAGTGAAGGTGAGAACGGTACCGACAAGTGCGACGGCAAGCCAGACGTAGTGCCCGCCTTCGAAAACGCTCTCAAGTATCATGTCCTTGGAGAAAAACCCGCTGAACATCGGAATGCCCGATAGCCCCATCACTCCCAACAGGTACAAGACACGCGTCACGGGCATTTTCCGTCCCGCCCCGCCCAGGTCGGCGATGTTCCTGGTGCCCGCTTCGTGAACGACCGCCCCTGCCGACATGAACAGCAGCGCCTTGAACACCGCGTGGGATACCA
>CAZMEF010000181.1:0-4023 GCA_964565305.1 uncultured Eubacteriales bacterium
GGAGCGTATACACGATCCTCACTGCTCCCAACGGCGAGAAGGACATCCGCGAGCAGTTTGAGATGAGGGTTCACAAGCGCCTGATCGATATCATGGAGCCGACGACCAAGACCATGGACGCGCTTACAAGGTTGGATCTTCCGGCAGGCGTAGATATCGAAATAAAGAGCGTCTAGCCAAAGATCCGCTCTGGAGGAGGTGTATCTCTTATGAAGGCCATCCTAGGCAAGAAAATTGGGATGGGCCAGATGTTCGATAAGCAGGGCGAATTGATACCCGTCACGGTAATCGAGGCAGGTCCTTGCACGGTAACCCAAAAGAAGACGCTCGACCGCGATGGCTATCTGGCCCTTCAACTCGGTTTCGGCTTCATCAAGGAGCGGAAAGTCGCAAAGCCTCTCGCGGGCCAGTTCAAGAAGAAGGGCCTCGAGGCCAAGAGATATCTTCGGGAGTTCCCCGTTAGTGAAGACGAGAAGCTAGAGGTTGGAGATCAGGTCAAGGTTGATGCCTTTTCCGAGGGGGATCGCGTTGACGTAACGGGGCGTTCTATCGGCAAAGGGTTTCAAGGGGCCATAAGGCGTCATGGCTTTCATCGTTCGTTCATGGGCCACGGCTCGAAGTATCACCGGGGCGTCGGTTCTTTGCAAGCGAGAGACGCTTCGAGGGTTTTCCCGGGAAGACCTCTTCCGGGTCACATGGGCGACGAGAAAGTTACGGTTAGGGGTTTGCGGGTAGTGAGCGTGGATCCTGAGAAGAACTTGCTTCTGGTTCACGGCGCTGTGCCCGGCGCCTCTGGGTCTCTCGTGATGATCCGAGAGGCCACACGTTAGGCACAGAAGTCATAGGGAGGGATCCTCGTGCCACAGGCACAGGTTTTCAGTCCAAAAGGCGAAAGAGTCGGCCAAGTGGGTCTCTCTGACGCGCTGTTCGGCAAAGAACCGAACAAAGGGATAATCAGGGCCGCGGTGCTCGCTCATCTCGCCAAGGCGAGGCAGGGCACCGTCGGCGTCAAAACAAGGGCGATGGTGTCCGGCGGGGGACGTAAGCCCTTCAGGCAGAAGGGTTTGGGCAGGGCCCGCGCCGGTAGGACCAGATCTCCCATCTGGCGGCACGGCGGCGTGGCCTTTGGCCCGCAGGCAAGGGATTACTCTTGGGATCTCCCCAAGAAGGTCAAAAGGGCGGCCCTCTTGTCGGCCCTTTCCGCCAAGGCTCAAGATGGCAGGATATTCGTGGTCCAAAGCCTGACTTTGGCCGAACCCAAGACCAAGGAGTTGTTCGGCCTTCTTACCGCTTTAGGGACCCCCAAAAGCGTCCTGATCGTGACCGCCGGTTACGAGCCCAACGTGGTCTTGTCGGCGCGGAACATCCCGGGGGTGCAGGTTATCGCCGCTAAGGATATGAACGCTTATGACGCCATGGCGAAACGCTTCATGGTCGTGACCGAAGACGCGGTCCATAAGCTGGAGGAGGTCTTGTCGTGAACCTCAACGCAAGGGATATCATCATAAAGCCTTTGGTCACGGAGAAGACCAACACCAATATGGCGCACAGCGCCTATAGCTTCAGGGTTCATCCTTCCGCCACCAAAGCGGACGTGCATAACGCCATCGAAGAGATCTTCAAAGTGAAGGTCGTCAAGGTGAACACCATGAACGTGATGGGTAAGCCGAGAAGACTGGGGATGCGCGTGGGCCGCACTCGCAATTGGAAGAAGGCCATTGTCACCCTGGCGCCCGGTCAAAAGATCCCGTTCTTCGAGGGCGTGTAGGTAGGGAGGGAAAGTAGTTGCCGGTCAAAGATTTCAAGCCAACGTCCCCGGGTATGCGGACCAGGGTGGTCAGCAGTTTCGGGGAAATAACCGACAAGAAGCCCGAGAAATCGCTTCTGATTTCTAAGAAAAACATGTCCGGGCGCAATAACCAGGGCAAATTGACCGTCCGCCATCGCGGGGGCGGAGCCAAGAAGATCGTCAGAATCGTGGACTTCAAAAGAGACAAGGATGGCGTTCCGGCGAGAGTCGCCGCCATCGAGTACGATCCGAACAGGACGGCCAGGCTGGCCCTTTTGGTCTACGCCGACGGAGAGAAGAGATACATCATAGCTCCTTCGGGGTTGTCGGTTAACGATGTGGTCAAGTCCGGGCCGGATGCGGACATCAGGGTCGGAAACGCTCTGCCTATGGATAGCATCCCCACGGGCACCATGGTCCACAATGTCGAAATGGTCCCCGGTAAGGGGGCCCAGATGGTCAGGAGCGCCGGGCAACAGGCCCAGCTCATGGCGAAGGAAGGCGGGTTCGCCCTTCTCCGCCTCTCGTCCGGAGAGCAGCGCAAGGTTCCCGTGATGTGCAGAGCCACGGTGGGCCAAGTTGGAAATGTGGAGCACGAGAACATCTCGCGCGGCAAAGCCGGGATCAGACGGCACTTGGGTTGGAGACCTACGGTGCGCGGAGTTGTCATGAACCCGGTGGACCACCCTCACGGCGGAGGGGAAGGCAAGTCTCCCATAGGCCATCCGGGACCCTTGAGCCCGTGGGGCAAGCCCACCTTGGGCTTTAAGACAAGAAAGAAGAACAAGGCTTCCGCGAAGCTCATCGAAAAACGCAGGAACTAACCAAAGAGGAAGGAGGGGGCGATTGTGAGCCGGTCAGCAAAGAAGGGCCCATACATCGACGCGAACCTTATGGAAAAGGTCCGGGAGATGAACCGAAAAAACGAACGGCGCGTCATCAGGACTTGGGCGAGAGACTGTACCGTAGTTCCCGAGATGCTGGGTCATACCATAGCGGTCCACGATGGAAGGAAGCACGTCCCCGTGTATATCACCGAGGACGCGGTCGGTCACAAGCTTGGCGAATTCGCTCCCACGCGCACATTTAGGGGTCACGGGGCGCATACCGAGCGTTCGACCTCGCTCAAGTAGGGGGGTTATCCGGTAACCATGGAAGCAAAGGCTCTTCTAAAACACATAAGGATTTCCCCGTCGAAAGTGCGGATAGTGGCGGACCTTGTCAGGGGGAAGCCCGTCAAGGACGCGCTCGCCATACTGAAGTACACTCCGAAGCGGGCAAGCCGGCATTTGGAGCTGGTGATCAGTTCCGCCGCCGCTAACGCCGAGAACAACCTCGGCCTGGACAAAGATGCTCTTCTTGTTTCGGAGATCTACGTGGACGAGGGGCCCACTTTGAAAAGGTTTCACCCGCGCCAAAGGGGTCAGGCGTTCGCCATATTGAAGAAGACGTCGCATGTAACCGTCGTCGTCAGAGAAAGGGAGGAGGGCTAGCCTTGGGACAGAAGGTTCACCCGAAAGGGTTTAGGCTTGGGGTGATCTACGATTGGGATTCCCGGTGGTTTGCCCGCAAGGATTTCTCAACGCTCCTCGTAGAAGACAAAATGCTTCGAGAGCATATCAAGAAGCGCCTGCCGCTTGCGGGGATCTCAAGGGTGACTATCGACCGCAAGCCTCAGGAGGTTACGGTGACAGTGCACGCCGCAAAGCCGGGCATCGTGATCGGCAGGGGCGGGACAGGAATCGAAGCCATGAGAAAAGAACTCGCCGAACTCACCAAGAAGCGGGTCATTCTTCACGCGGTTGAGGTCAAGAACCCTGAGGTGGATGCCCAGCTCGTGGCGGAGAACATTGCCGAGTCGATCCAACGGAGGGTGTCCTACCGGAGGGCCATGAGGCAGGCTATGATGCGGGCCATGCGCGGCGGGGCTAAGGGCATCAGGTTGAGGCTTTCCGGCCGTTTGGCCGGGGCGGAGATCGCTCGCAGCGAAAGAGCAGGAGAGGGCACAGTTCCGTTGCACACTCTTCGCGCGGACGTCGATTACGGGTTCGCGGAAGCTCATACCACGTACGGTCGCATTGGCATAAAGGTATGGATCTACAAAGGCGACATCCTTCCCACTAAGCAGAAACCTGCTGCAGTCGCCGAGGGAGGGAACTAGTCCATGTTAATGCCGAAGAGGTTCAAGTGGAGAAAACATCACAGGGGGAGCCGGGCCGGCAAAGCCATCCGGG
>CAZMEF010000182.1:0-2174 GCA_964565305.1 uncultured Eubacteriales bacterium
GGCTTTCCTGTCCATCCAGTGCGACGCGGCGATCCGGAACATAGCCAGGCTGTACCCCTACGACGTCGAAGAGGGCGGCGAGATGAGCCTTCGCGGGAGCAGCCGCGAGGTAGCCGAAAAGATGAAGGCGGAGCTGCAATCGCGAGTTGAAGCCGCGGGGCTTGAGGTCATGGAGGTAAGGATCACGCACCTCGCCTACGCTCCAGAGATAGCAGCGGCGATGCTCCAAAGGCAGCAGGCTTCCGCCATCATAGCGGCGCGGAAATTGATCGTGGATGGCGCCGTCGGCATGGTCGAGATGGCTCTCAATAGACTCAATCAGAACGACGTGGTGCAGTTGGACGAAGAGCGCAAGGCAGCCATGATTAGCAATCTTCTGGTCGTCTTGTGCGGAAACAGGGACGCGCAGCCCGTGGTGAACAGCGGGAGCATCTATTAGCGATCATGGAGAACAAGAGCGACAAAGACAGGAAACAGATTCTGTTGCGTCTTTCGCCCACGCTGTGGAGGGAGATCGCGGCGTGGGCGGAGGACGACTTTCGCTCGGTCAATGGGCAGATCGAGTACCTGCTGACCGAGTGCGTGCGAAAGCGGAGGAAAACGTCTCAGCAACCCTCGCCGCCGGAAGACAAATCAGGTTCCGGATGACCTCACAGTCGCCCGGGACCTTAAGGTTCTACAAACACATCTTATAGATAGCCTCGATGTCCTGCCGGTTCAGCGGCTTGAATCCGTTCAGCACGCCACCTTTGCACGCCTTCTCCGCCATGGCGCCGAAGTGGGAATCATCGATGCCGATCTCTGTGAGAGTGCGGCTCAGGCTGAGCGTCTTGAAGAAGAAATCGGACAACATCTCGATGCTCTTCCGCGCGACCGCCATCTGCTCCATATCCTTGGGAAGGTCAAACACGTTGCAGCCAAACTGATAGAACTTGGAGGCTGTCGTCTCATCCAGGGTGTACTCCATCCACCTCGGAGTGAGGATGGCCAGGCCTAATCCGTGGGTGATGTCGTAGAGCGCCGACAACTGATGTTCGATGGCGTGGCAGCTCCACGGTTGGCGTTTGCCCCCGACGATGAATCCATTGATGGCTCAGGATGAAGCCCACATGAGGTTGGCGCGGGCCTCATAGTTGTCGGGCTCCGAAATCGCGACGGGTGCGTACTTCATGACGGTCTTGAGCAATCCTTCCATCACGCAGTCAAGCATGTAGAGGTCCTGGTTCATGTTGAAGTAGACCTCGAGTATGTGTGACACGATGTCGGCGGCGCCGCACGCGGTCTGGTAGGCGTTCACGGTGTAGGTGTTGGTAGGATCGAGGAAAGAGACCCGAGGTAGTACCGACGGGTGGCCCACCCCGATTTTGTCGTTTGTTTCCGGATTACTGATGACTGCGCTTGTGTTCATCTCCGAACCCGTCGCGGCCAGCGTCAGCACCGTAACGATTGGCAAGCTGTTCGTTATGGGTTCCTTTCGGGTCACGAGGTCCCAAGCGTCACCGTCATAGTAAGTTGCGGCGCCGATGACCTTGGTCGCATCGATGGTTGAACCCCCGCCAACAGCGAGCAGAACGTTGATCTTCTCGTCTTTGCAGATCCGGGCGCCCTCATTGACCGAAGAGACGCGAGGGTTCGGGTCGATGCCGGAAAGCTCGAAGAGCTGCAGCCCGGCTTTGGCGACCTCGGCGACAACGCGGTCATATAGGCCTGACTTCTTGATGGAGCCGCCGCCATACGTGAGCAGCACCCGCTTACCGCATTTCGCCAGTTCTTCGCCGAGATGGCCGAGCTGCTCCTCGCCGAAGTACACTTTGACAGAGTTGTTGAAGATGAAATTGTTCATTACGCACATCCTCTCGCATGAAAGAGCCACTTAGTATCTTGACCGGGATTGGCCGGTAGGTGGACATTCGCCGCCCAAATCAGTTCGTGACAGGGCCTGGCGAGTCCTGCGTACGGAGATCGTCCGGCCAGGCGTTGCCAGGGTCTTGCCCGCATGCCCAGACGCGGGATCACCTCAGCGATATATGCAGCATCTCGCCGATGACCGCGAATCCAGTGCGTGAGTAGATTCGCGCCTCGGTTTCGTGGGCCGCCATTAGGAAGACCGTTTGCGTCCCAGAGGCCAGAGCCTTCTCTACCAACCAGGCAGTCATCGCTGTCGCTATCCCCTT
>CAZMEF010000182.1:2184-4018 GCA_964565305.1 uncultured Eubacteriales bacterium
TTGCGGCGGAAAGCAGCCCTCACGCCGATGCCCGCGAGTTCTGTGCAGCCATCAAACGGGACGTCGCAGACGCCCCCACCGACAACCTCGCCTGTGGCGACATCGCTGGCGAGGACCGAAATGCCTCCTGCCTGCAGGAATTCGCGATGCCTGGCAACGGCTCCCGAGCGCGGTTCCGGATCCCCGTAGGCTTCGTTTTGAGCCGCGATCATCCCATAGATTTCGGCGTCATCTTGAGGGGCTGTGATCTTAATGCCCACAGGCACCGACACCACCGGCGACTTCTCTAGAGAGTAGACCATCACCGGCAAACGCCCCTCTGCGGCGAACCCCACCTCAATGAGGCGGTTTTCAAGCGTTGGAGCCAAAAGCGGAAAGTACTCAAGGCGCGGGATGCGCTTGCGCCCGGCGTAGGTATCAACGAGAGACTGAACGTTTTCCTGCGATGGATCGCAGCCGTCATCTGGGATAGCGTAGTTCAGGTAGCGATTGGCGTTGTCCGCCGTGAACGTGGCGAGGAAGGGGCCGATCCGGGCCACATCACGCGCTCTACTTGCTGACTTTCGAAGGTACGATTGTACGCTCGCGAGCATATCGCGGCCCCCTCTTGGAACTAGGTCGGTCCATAGGCTACCGATAGAATACCACGTGAATAGGATGCGGCGATCGCCCCTCATGATGCCATCTCTGACCTTGGTCTGATATGCTTCAGGAAAACCACATCCGCGGAGGCGAGGCGCACGAGATGAAGGTACTGAACTTCTGGCAACATGGAGAAGCCCACTTAGGGCTAGTGATCGATGAAGGGATCCTGGATATCACACATGCTTCGCGTGACGGGTGGGGGGAGCTGGCTGGCCTGCCTGCCACTATGGAGGAGCTTATTGCAGCGGGCGAGAGAGGACTCAGAGCGATCGACTCATTCCGCCCACTTTGGCGCGAACATCATCTCGGTTCTGACTTCGGGCCATCGGGTCTGTGCGCTTTGGATTCTACTGATATCCGGTACGCGCCCGCGGTCATCTGTCCTGAAAAGATAATCTGCATCGGGCTAAACTACGCTTCTCACGCCGCGGAGACCGGGGCAAATCTGCCCAAGTTCCCCGAGGTCTTCAGCGCCTCCAACAACGCGTTGGCGGCTCACGGTCAGCCTATCAGACTGCCGTCGACGGGAAAGTGCTACGATTACGAGGCGGAGCTTGTCATGGTCATAGGTAAGGATTGCTCGATGGTCTCCGAGGAGAAAGCCCTCGACTACGTTTTCGGATATACTTGCGGCAACGACCTTACAGCCAGAGAGCTCCAAAGACGAACGACCCAATGGTACATGGGCAAATCCCTCGACGGTTTCGCCCCGGTCGGGCCGCACATAGTAACGGCGGACAGCCTCGATCCGACGGACCTGGCGATTTCGATGAAGCGCGGTGACGATGTTGTCCAGTCGTCCAACACGCGTGACCTCATTTTCAACTGCGCGTACGTGGTCAGCTACCTTTCCCAGTACATGACGCTCAGGCCCGGCGATCTCATCTTTACCGGCACACCTTCAGGCGTGATCGTCGGCAAACCCAAAGATGAACGCAAGTGGGTTGCCCCGGGGGAGACTCTGACCGTGTCGATCGAAGGTATCGGCGAGCTGGTCAATACAACAGTGTAGCTGAACGCACCTGTGGGATGTCGGAACGCCCAAGGCTATCAACGACAATCCTGCTTTGCATTTCACATCGGACATCGCATTGATATTACTGTTGTGCATTGCGTTAGGGCGAATGCAATGACATGGTGAAGGCGGACAGACGGATCGGTGACTGAGTGGAGGTATTAACGAGATGAA
>CAZMEF010000183.1:0-3971 GCA_964565305.1 uncultured Eubacteriales bacterium
AGGCGTTCTTCGACGTTATCAGGGGTGACGAAGACGCCGAAATCCGACGGGACGTAAGTGTCCTTGTCGGCGAACATCCTGGCCAGCGCCATGGCGCCCACCGTGTTCCTGTGGTGAAACACGTCGTAGAAGTACCTGGGCTCGTAGGCAACGCTGTGGTACCCGGTGAAATCCCAGTAGTCCGTCACCGCGGAGAGGTCTCGAAGGAAGGAGAAGACGGGGTCGATCGGGTAAAGATCGAGTTCCCCGGAATACATCGGCGACAAGACAAGCGTGAACCTCGCTCCCGAATCATGGCAGGCCTGCTTGATCCGCGCGATAGCCGATAGGCAGTCGCTCGCGTATCGAAGCTCGCCGTACGGGCTGTTGGCCCCGGCAAAGGCGGGATACTTGACGAGATAGGCGTCAAGCGGACCGATCGGCTCCACGTCTCGAAGTGACTTGTCGTACGCGCCCGTCTGAGGAACGAAAACCTTGTCCGAGTTGACGAGGTAGCCGGCGTTTCGCGCCGCGCTCAGTTTGGCGAAAGCGTAACTTGGATTGGCCAGAAGGTATTTCGCGTGAAAACGGGACAAATCGGAGCCATCGACTGCGGCGTGGAGGTTTCCTTTCATGTCGTCGTCTTCGTAATCCCAGACAGTGAGCTCATCGAGCCCGGTCACAACGACTATGTTCTCGGCGCCGTAACGCCCCAGAAGGTAGTTCACCGTCAACTCCACGTCATGCAAATCGCCGCCGTACATGATCATGTTGTAGAAGCGCGAATCGTAGTAGCGGTCCAAAAGGTCGGTCGGAAACGAGCTTGTCTTGGAGCATCCCACAATGTAGGAATCATACTCATCGTGGTGACGATCGAGCCAACCGATCTTGGCTATCCGGGGATTCTGCGTCATGTCGTAGGACCACCAATCGAGTAGCCGGTCGCCGTACAACCCGAATGGGTCGATCAACGCGTTGAATCCGACCAACAGCACGGCGCAGGCTACCGCTGAAGCCAAAAACACGGCGATCCACGCCCTCAGCGTCAAGTTAGGTTCCCCTCTCTAGAACCTGAAGTAAAGGAATGTCGATACCTTGCCCATGTAGAAAAGCGAGACGATGAACGACGCGCCCGCAAGGGCAGCGTGATACCACCTAGGCTCGAACTCCTCGTAGATCTTCTTGGCGTTTGGCGCGAAGAAGCAAACGAAGGCGGCCCCTAACAG
This sequence comes from uncultured Eubacteriales bacterium, assembly GCA_964565305.1. Classification (GTDB taxonomy): domain Bacteria; phylum Bacillota; class Sulfobacillia; order Fermentithermobacillales; family Fermentithermobacillaceae; genus DULO01. The sequence continues at coordinate 1,206 of CAZMEF010000183.1, forward strand.
GAGCGACAGTGTGGCCAGGTTTTCTCCGAGGTACGCGGCCCCTTCCGCGGCAAAAGCCGCAACACCGCCCACTCGCGAGAGCCCCAGCCTAAACATGGTCTCGTACACGGAGAATGCCTGGGCCACCGAATTGCTGTCGAAAAGCACCCGCGTAAGCACCACAAAGAAGAAGGTCGAGGCCCACGCGACAAAGCCGGGCAGTTTCACTCTCTTGATGGTCATGAGATGCGCGATGCACACCAAGATTCCGTTGGCGGCGCCCCACAAGACAAAGTGCCAGCCCGCCCCGTGCCACAGACCCGAAACCAGGAAGGTGGCCATGGTCGCCGCCATTAGCCGCCCAAGGCTGTTTCCGAAATGGAAGATGTTCTGAAAGATGTGCCTGTGAAAGAACTGCGAAACCGTTATGTTCCACCTGCGCCAAAAATCGGCGACATCTTTGGCGCGGTACGGCGAGTCGAAGTTGAAGGGGAGTTTGACATTGAAGAAAAGCCCTAGCCCCACCGCCATGTCGGCGTAGCCGGAGAAGTCGAAATAGTAAGCGAACGTGTACGCCAAAACAGCGCTCCATGCCCGGAAAAAACCCGGCGAACCGGCGGCCCCGTAAAAGGCCTGAGCGTGACGGATCAGCGGATCGGCTATGAGGATTTTCTTCGCGCAACCCGTGGAAAACAAAAGCATGCCCACCATGATATTTCTGCCGTTCAACTTCAGCAGGCTTTCTCCGTGGAACTGCGGGATGACCTCGGAGTGGCGGGACACCGGCCCCACTATTAAGTGGGGAAAGAACGTGACGAAACAGGCGAAATCCAAAAGGGAGATCTCGCTGCTTCCCTCCCTGTAGACGTCCACAACGCATGAAAGGATCAGGAACGTATAGAACGAGATGCCCAGAGGGATGTCTGAGACGCTCGTCGAAAAAGCGGTGCCAAACAGCCGGTTCACATTATCGAGCAAGAACCCCGAGTACTTGTAATAGCCCAGAAGGCCAAGGTTCTCCAACACCGCCAAAGAAACGAGCAGTCTCGAGACCGTCGTGCCTTTTTTTGTCCTGCCCAGTCGGAACACAACGACGTAGTTGAAAAGCATGGTGAAGACGAGCAAAGGCAAGTGCGAGAGGCTACCCTGGCCGTAGAACCAAAGAGACGCCAGCGCGAGCCAGAGCCTGGACGCGCGCGCGCCGAAAAAGCGCGCCGTAACCCAATACCCGGCGAGTGCGACTGGGAGAAACCCCAGGATGAACGGCATCGATGAGAACGCCATATGCCCTCCGCGAACACGTCATATGCTCGTCCATTATACCATCACGGGCGGAAGGGCAGGTCGAGCCCGCTCTAGCCTCTTTCAGCCGATGAACCTTTGGAACCACTCCAATATGCCTTCTAGCCTCACCACCCTGTTCGCGGGCTTGCCGCTCCTTGACAATTCGTGGTTCTCGCCGTGAAAGAGCAGCATCTCGGCCTGCACTCCAAGCCTTTTTAGGGCGACGTACCACTGCTCTCCCTGCTCGAGTGGGCACCGGTAATCTTGATCGCTGTGGATCACTAAAGTTGGGGTGCGAACGTTACGCGCGTATCTTATGGGAGAGCGCTCCATAATGAAGTCCTCGCAATCCCAAAGATCCTTCTCGCCCATGCCGGCTTTATCTCCCCACCAGCCGATGTCGGAGACGCCGTACTTGCTGTAAAGGTTCGACATGCTCCTTTGGGTTACGGCGGCGGAGAACATATCTGTGTGACCGATAAGCCAGTTCGTGAAGTAACCTCCCTGACTACCGCCTGTGACGCCGTATCGCTTCGGGTCAGCCCAAGGAAGCTTGCTCAACGCGTCCTTCGCCATGAATTCGAGGTCTAGCGCGTCCACCCCGCACCAATCGCCCACAACCGCCCTGGCGAATTCCTCGCCGTAACCCATACTGCCCCGAGGATTTGTGTAAAGCACCCCGAATCCGTGGCCGGCAAGAATCTGGAATTCGTGAAAGAAGACATTTCCGTATGTGGTGTGCGGGCCGCCGTGGATTTCCATTACGAGGGGATACCTGCCACCTTTTTCGAAGCCTCTTGGCAAGATGACCCATCCTTCAAGATCCGTGCCGTCCGGGTGATGGAAACACACCGGCTGGGGCCAACCCGCGTACCTTTCGGTCGCAAGTTCCCGGTTGAAATTTGTGATCGCCGCAAGGCCGCAATCTACAGGAGGGCCGGCCGGTTCCACGCCGGCTTCATCCCCTACGATTGGCTGGGCTTCCCCCAGCACCCCATACCAGAGATCGCCCATGGAGACGGGGGTCGCCTTGTTGACCACCAGTCTTCCTGCTCGAATGTCGTAAGACTTGGCCACCATCTGGCCTTCGCCCCAAATCTTTTGCCAATCTCCGGCGGCTACGGAAAGCCTGAATACGTACGACGAGCCCCCGATTCCGGCCGTGAAGTACAGGTATTTTCCGCATTCCGAGATCGAAAGTCCCGACTTGCCCCTGTCGGGCCCGACGTCCCCTCCGATGCCTGCGCCGACAAGATGGGGGAACTTGTCCGAAATCACCTTGCGCTCAAGCGTGGCCAGGTTTACTTCCCAAATGCCCGGATACGCGCCGGGATATAGATCGCCTTTTTCGTGTCCGATGTAGTAAACCGCGCTCTCGTCCGGGGCGAAAACCGGACCGTAAGCGTGTCCCCGACCGTCTGTTATCCTTGTGAGTTCCCGCGTCGCGGTTTTCAACACGTACAAGTCGCCGTACGCCGTCATCTCGTCGCCGGACCTGTTTGA
>CAZMEF010000184.1:0-3542 GCA_964565305.1 uncultured Eubacteriales bacterium
TGACGCTCGCCAGATCGTTCGATCTGCCACGCCCCGGACGGGTCGAGTTCGACTTCGGTCTGAGCGACGATCTCACACTCTTCGTCGACGATGTCGCGCTCTACACCACGACAAAGCCCTATAGGCCCACCGCGGGTCGTCAAGGCAGGGGCTACGTCGAATTCGACACATGCCATATGAGCAGGGATTTTGATGGGGGCATACACAACATCGCCGTGCGGCTCAAGGTCACGGAACCGTTCGGCTGGGGCCTCGCCATGGCAGTAAAAGGCCCGGGGCTGAGGCTTCTGCCTGCATGACCCCGGACCCCTTCGCTTCCGTCGCCACAGCCGGCCGCTAGGGCCTGCAGCAACTTCGTACGCTGCCCGCCTTCCGGACTGGCCGACCGCCTCCAGCGCTCTCCGATTACAGGATGATGCAGATCAGTCCGCCCGATCCCTCGTTCACGACCCTGCCCAGCGTCTCCTGCATCTTGGACCTGGCGTTCTCTGGCATCCGCGAGATCTTCCCCGTCACGCCCTCGAGCACGATGTCGCGGAGAGATTTGCCGAACAGGTCAGTAGCCCAGATCTTCTTGGGATCGTCCTCAAACTTCTCCATCAAGTAAGACACAAGTTCCTCGCCCTGCTCCTCGGTGCCGATCACGGGGTTCACGTGAGTCTCTACGTCGGTCTTTATGAGGTGGATGGCGGGGCCTGTCGCGCGCAGCCTGACGCCGTAGTTCCTGCCCTGGCGCACCATCTCCGGCTCCTCAAAAGCCATGTCGTCCAATGAGGGTTCGACTATGCCGTAACCGGTTTCTTCGAGTTCGCGCAACGCGAGTTGGAACCTGTCGTAAGTCTTCTTGGCGTTCACGAGGTCGCCCATGATGTTCAGGATATCCGCCTTATCTGACATGATGATTCCGGTCTTCTCGCTTAGCACGTCGAAGAACGAGGCCTCTGTCGTCTCCAGGTCCAGAGAGGCCGTTCCTGTGGCCATGTCGACCTTATCCACGTGAACCTTGGAAACGTGGTCGGCCACTCCAAGCCGAAGCACGCAAGTGTCTATATCCCTGACGCGTTTGACGGCGCCTACAGCATCGTTGATGCTGCCGTCCAAGTCGGACCGGAGCCAATGGGCCATACCCAGGGTCTGGACCCATTTGGGGGTGCGTACCACTATCTCCTTGACGGGGAACTCGTAAAGGACCTGCTCCATCACCAGCACGATGTCGTCATGTGTGAGCTCCTGGCAGTTGGCGGGGATGACCGGGACCCCGTACTCGCCTTCCATGTCGGTGGCGAGATCGGAAGCCTCCTTCGAGTAAGGATCCGTCGAGTTCAACACGATGACGAACGGCTTTCCAATCTCGGCCATCTTCTCGACCACTCTCTTTTCGGCCGCTATGTAGTTCTCCCTGGGGATGCCTACAATGCTGCCGTCTGTGGTGACCATGACGCCGATGGTCGAGTGCTCCACGATGACTTTCTCCGTCCCAACCTCCGCCGCGTCCGCGAACGGTATGGGCTCATCAAACCACAGCGTGCGAACCATGCGCGGTTCGTCGTCTTCCGTATACCCTTGCGCGCCCTCGATGGGATATCCGGTGCAATCGACGAGTTTGACGTTCAAGGTCAGATTGTCCCTAACGTCGATCAGCACCGATTCATCCGGGATGAATTTGGGCTCCACCGTCATGATGGTTTTGCCGCCCCCCGCTTGCGGCATCGCATCAATGGCCCGCTTCTTGTCGTACTCATCCGTGATGTTCGGGAGCACGAAGAGTTCCATGAACTGACGGATGAAGGTGGATTTCCCTGTCCGCATAGGACCGACGACGCCGATGTAGATATCGCCTCCCGTGCGCTGGGCGATATCTTGGAAGATATCGAATTTCTCCACCTGACTCTCCCTCCTTAGCCGATTCAATGATCTATATGCCAAGCTATCTCTCGACTTGACACGCAATGTGACATGCCGGTGAGAAGTTACCGAGAGTTAAACTTGCCCATTCCAGTAGGTAGAGTATGAGGTGAGAGAGGGGTGTTAGAACAATCCGCCGTTACTCGGCTCGTTTCTCCCGAAGCATTACTTCTCGAACGCCGTCTTTGACCGGCATGTCTTCGTAGAGAATCTTGTAGACGACGTTTGTGACGGGCATGTCGATGTCGTACTTCCGCGCAAGCGCGACAGCGCTTTTTGCGGTCGTGTACCCCTCGACCGTATTGCCGGTCCTCTCCATGAAAGAGGTGATGGATTCGCCCTTGCCCACCGCGATGCCCGCCTGGCGGTTCCTCGACAGGTGGCCCGTCGCGGTCAGGACCAGATCGCCTAGTCCTGAAAGTCCCGCAAAGGTTAGCGGTTCGGCCCCCATCGCCACTCCGAGCCTGGTGATCTCCGCGATGCCCCGCGAGATCACGGCTGCCTGCGCGTTGGTTCCGAGGCCCATGCCTTCGATTATGCCGCAAGGTATGGCTATGATGTTCTTGAAGGACCCCCCGAGTTCCACCCCTACCACGTCGCGGTTGGTATACGCCCGAAGATAAGAAGTCATGAACGCGGATTGGGCCCTGTTCCTCGCTTCCTTTGACCAAGAGGCTACCACTGTCGCGGCGGGCAGCTTTGAGGCGACTTCAATGGCGAAATTGGGACCGGAGATGGCCACGAGTCGTTCGGATAGGTCGGGCGATTTTTCCGCCCAGACTTCCAAGGGGCGCCTCAACGTCTTGGGATCGAGCCCTTTGGTCGCGCTAACCAAGACGCAATCTTGGGGCACGTACCTTGCCGCGGCCTCAGACACTTCTCTGACGCCGGTGGATGAAATAGCGGAAACCACGATCTCCGCGCCCGCGAGCGCCTCCCGGTGATCATCAGTGGCCCGGATAGTCAAAGGCAGGCGCGCTCCAAAAAGGCGCGGAGAGGTGTGCGTCTCATTGATCGAACGGACGGCCTCGCGGCTCCTGTTCCACATGACAACTTCGTACCCGGTGTCCACGAGGACTACGGCGAGGGCCGAACCCCAGGCGCCTGACCCGAGCACGCAAGCTTTCTTCATTTGGCCGCTCCGCCTCTCCCTATCGATATTTTGAGTTCGGTACCGGAAAGCAGCCTTTTGATGTTGGACCGATGCTGGAATGTGATCAGCGCGACCAGAATCATGACCGGAATGCGCGCCGTGAGATCGTATTTGGGAAGAAAGGAAAGCCCGACGGCGGTCCAAGCTCCCAAGATACTGCCCAGCGACACGTAGCGGGTTATGGCCACAATGAGCGCGAACGCCGCAACGGCGGCGAGAATGAGCAAGGGATAAGCGACGGCGACCACTCCGGCGGATGCGGCGACCCCTTTGCCGCCGTGAAGTCGCAAGAACAAAGACCAGTTGTGCCCGGCGACAGCGAAAGCGCCGACTAAAAGCGCGCCAAGCGCGCCCATGCCCGAGAACCTCAGACCAAGGTAGGCGCCGAAAGCCCCTTTCAGAAAGTCCAACAGAAGCACGGGCACGGCGTATTTGGGTCCGATCGCCCTAAGTACATTGGTCGCCCCGGTGTTCCCGCTCCCCT
>CAZMEF010000184.1:3552-3965 GCA_964565305.1 uncultured Eubacteriales bacterium
TGCCGTGTTATGTCCACGCCCACCATCCTTGCGGCAATGAAGCCGAATGGCACTGAACCCAAAACGTAGGCGAAGGCGCACATAAGAGCGGTCAGAGGAACGTTGGGGCTCATCTCATTTTCCGCCTCTTTCTTTCCTTGAACTCCATGACGATGGGCGACCCCTCGAAACCGAACCGCTTCCTGAACTCGCCGTCCAGATATCGCTGGTACATCGCGGTGATCTTAGTCGGGTCCTTGACAAAGAATACTAGGTGCGGGGGCCTTTCTCCTACCTGCGTCCCGTAATAAAACTTGCCCCCGCTTGGGGGACGGTTGATCTCGGTGGCCTCTGCGAGAAAGTCGTTTAGGACCGAGGTGGAAAGCCTTTTGGAATACTGCCCGAAGGCCTTTGAGACCTCGGGAAAAACCTTG
>CAZMEF010000185.1:0-3941 GCA_964565305.1 uncultured Eubacteriales bacterium
CTTTATCTCGCCGTGAGACCACTCACGGATCTTCTCCGGTGAAGCGAGTGAAATCGCAACAGATGCAATAATGTCGGTTTCCATCGCTAAGCGCACCCTTTCCCCCGGGAAGCGATGTACCGCGAAGCGGAGACACAAAGACGTATCCTCTTCGCGCGCACAATGTAGCAAAACGCATGAGGCCAGTGGCTCTCCGGTTATGCCTCAAGTCGCTATTTCGACAGAATCTTCAGCATACCTTCAGGTAGCAGATGGGTTTGGTAGATTCAAATGGTAGTAGGCACATCAAACGCAATACTTTCGATACGTTGAACCCCCGCAGGGTGAAATTCTGAGCCGCCCACAGGAGTTTTCATCGGTGACCTGGAAGAATAGACCATGCACGGCCGGGTGACCGACTTTGTCCGGTAGACGGCCCAGATAGGCAGCGCCGGACCGCGCCACAGGCCACCACCGCGGCCCCGCCGACCCGAAAGCGAGGAGGTAAGTCAATGCAGATCTTCTCAAGTTACTATGACAATGCAATGAAGTTGGACCTGGACGCGTACACACCGGTGCGCGTCTCTCGTACCCCTCCCCCCGAAGCCTTTCTAAAAGCCCATGGGGATTATGTGGACCTTTCCGACACGTTCGGCCCCACCGTGGCCATGCTCGCAGACTGCAACCCGCTTCAGGAGAAATGGGAAGCCTTCCGACCCCGCTACATCAAGGAAATCCTGGGGGCGCTGGACAAGGCCGAAACCCTCGATCTGCTTAAGCGGATCTACCATGACCACGGTGACAAGCCGCTGCTCCTGCTATGCTATGAGACAGCGCAAGAGAACTGCCATCGGCGCCTCATTGGCGATTTTCTCGACATTGAAGTGAAAGAGCTCGATTAGGCCTGTTCCTATCGCCTATCTCGAAGCCTCATAGCGAGCGCCAGACCGGATTCGGCCTGAACGCTTACGAGACGTTTGATCTCAATGACCGAGTAATCCATCAGTTTCTCGAGTTCGTCGGCTTCCTTCCGCAACACGTCGAGGGCGTGGTCGCGAACCTGCTCCAACAGCGCCGCCTTCGACGCGGTTTCGCTCGCGCTATAGCCGGGTACTTCGCTTTTTTCAGATTGCGTTTTTTCGAGACGCTCGATCTCGTGCTCGCAGGTCCGCACCACCAGACCGATAGCCGGCATCCTGTAAAACCTGCTGACGACTGTGTTGTCGAAGATGCTGGCGACGGTCGCCGGCTTTTCGAACTCCGGGTCGCTCAGCGCCCACGCGCGCTTTGATTCGGAATCCTGCGGATTCATCTCAACGAGCTGGTCTATTCTTCTAATGAAGGGATTGTCATCGGAAACGTATCCCATGACGGGCTCTAGGGTCCTGAGCACCCACTGAATATGCTCCTCTGAATCCTTGGCCGACAAGAACAACGCTTCTTTTCTGCTCATGTGCCCAAGAGACATGTCCTGGATCCGTGGATCGGAGAAGTACGGCAGTTCCGTAACCAGCGTAACTGCTTCGGGGTTATGGCTGAGAGCGTAGCCGTAGCTCGATGTGCCCGTGTTCAGGTGAGTGGGCGTTTCTCCCGTCATCTTTTCGGTGAAATCGTAACCGTCCTCGGCGTTCATCATCCTGAAAACCGCCGGCGCGTATTCCTCGCAAAAAGGAGTCTCAGGTTCACTGAGGTGTCTTGCCACCCCCTGCTTAGCCGCGGCGCGGTAGAAATCATCGTAGACTTCCGGGATGCGCCGCGTGAGGTACCAATAGGCGCCGCCGAAGTCCGAATTATGGAGCGAGTAGACGAGAGAAGGCTTATACTCTTCCATCAACCTCATGAGAGCTTGGGTCTCCGGCATTGGCGTGTGAAAGTGAAGCTCCTTGTAGTCTATGGGGAATGTCCATTCCACCTGCTCGTGATCGGGGGGCCGGTAGTAGTTGCGGCAGTAGTTGTAGAGACTGTACGGGCCCTTGAACCACTTTTCGTTGAGCCTGACCCCATCGGGATCTATGCACTTAATGAAGAACCAGGTGTAACCCAGCTTGTCGCGAAGGGCTTTGTCCCCGGCGAGCGTCCTCGTCAAGAACTCGCACGTCATGGCCCCTATCGGCTCGTTTGGATGGGGGCAAGCGAAGACGAGAGCGTTTTGGGGCCCGTCGCCGATCTTGATGCAAAGAAGCGGATGCCCTTTTCTGGACTTTCCCGCCTCGAAGACAGTTACGACTCCTGGAAAATCGCGCTCCAAGCTCCGTGTGCTCGCGTCCATTTCGTCCAGCGTATAGAAGGTCTTGAAGTCTGGAACTTTCGAGATAATCGCGTCTAGATCCAACAGAGAGGTCTCCTTTCGACTCTAAATATCTCCGAACATCATCCGGCGTTTGTCCCGGTCTGCCATCGTTATAACATTTCGCTTTGTCATCCGGGCAAACCCGAGGCCGAGAAGGGCCCATGACAGGACCAGGCCCCATTCATAAGGCCATACCAAGGAACTGGGCCCAATAGGGAGGTACAACAGGAGGAACAAAGACGTGACCGCGACTGAAATCACGCCGATAGCCTTCGTCTTCCCCGCCCGGTACGGTCGCGCCAAGTCGGGCTCGGTCTTCCTAAGCTTCAGGAAGGACAGGGAGACTATCAGGTAGGTCACGCAGGTGCACAATCCGCCGACATCCGCTAACCAAACCAAAGCCTTGCGTCCAAAAAACGGGGCGATCGTGCAGATAGCCCCCGACATCAGGACGGCATTGGCGGGCACTCCCCGACGCTCATCAACCCTTCCGAGCGCTTCGGGCAACATACCCGCCCGACCCATGCTGAAGAGGACTCTGGACGCCGCCATCAAGAAGGCGTTCCAGCTCGTCAATATCCCACACACGCCGCCGACTGCGACAACCTTGCCCCAGAACGGGCTTCTCAGCAGGATTTCGATGGCGCTGCAGACGGCCAACTGGGAGGAGTCTCTTTGTCCCGCCGGAACGGCGTAGCCCAACCCAAATACGATCAGAAGATACCACAGGGCGGCGGAAACGACCGACAGCACCAGTAGCTGCCCAACCTTCCGGTACGGCACGTTCGCCTCCTCGGCGGATTGCGGTATCACATCAAACCCCACCATCATGAACGGCACCATCATGGCCACCGCCATAGTGCCTGCCGGCGAAACCCACAGCGGCTCGAAGTTGGTGGCAGATCCCTTGGAAAAGGCCACCACCAGGAAAAAGACGCCGGCCGCGAGAAGGATCATCGTCCCGGCTGTCTGAACGGCCGTCGAAAGCTTAGTGCCCCTCACGTTGATGTAAGTGATGGAAAGGCTCAGAAGCGTCCCTGCCAAAGCCCAGCTTAGGTACACAGGCTCTCCGGCTACTGTCCAAAGAAGCCGGGCTTGAGGGAAAGGGATGATGTAGTTCAGGGCACTGATGACGGCCACTGTCTCGAAAGCCGCTACGCTAAGGTAGGATAACGTCACAATCCAGCCGGCGGCCCAACCCCAAGTCTCCCCCAAACCCCTGTACGAGAAGGCTACCGGCCCACCGGCCACGGGAAGCGCCGAAGTTAGCTCGGCGTAAACCAGGCCGACGGCAATACACATCAGCCCGCCCACCACGAAAGCGACGCCTGCCCCGATGGTCCCTCCCATGCGTATCCAGTCGCTCGCGAAAACCACCCATCCCCAGCCGATCATGGCGCCAAACGAGAGACCGAAGATATCCAAGCCCGACATCGTCTTTCCAAGTACCGCACGTTTCCGCTCCAAGTTCCGTCCCCCTACACGAGAAAGCCTAATGACGATGGGTTAGGCCTGCCCCAGGTAATGAGCTGCCACTTCGGGATCGTCCAGCATCGCTCGCGCTTCACCTTGCCTGACTATCTGACCGGTCTCAAGGATGTACGCCCGGTCAGATAACTCCAACGCCATCATGGCGTTTTGTTCGACGATCAGGAGCGTCACTCCCGACTCA
>CAZMEF010000186.1:0-1036 GCA_964565305.1 uncultured Eubacteriales bacterium
TTTCGCCAAACTCGCCATTTCCATGGCTATGAGTTTGGGCGAATACGACGAAGTCCAAGAGAAATACAAGCCGTTCACATTCGATGAGTTCGAGATGAAACTTGGGATCGGGTTCCGCGTCGTCGCCCTCTTCTTCAACATAGAAAAAGAGGCGATCCAGTACATTATCAACTACCAGCGAAATCGCGGGGAGCCGGGACAGGACCCGGCCCCGTGGATGCACGGTTATTCGTCCTTGGGCATTTTCGGCCACATGTACCCGCTGGAAGATAGCGACGGCGCGCCGGTCACGGTAGGACTGCCGGTGAGCAATTATGGGACGCAGCGCGTCTTGGGTCCGGCAAGCGAAGACGACTTGGGCCCTCTCGCCTACGATTCGACAGGCGCGCCTTTCCAGATATCCGGATACAACTCTACTGGCGACGCCTTCACCCTAGTAGGCGGCCTAAGCATGGGCTACACCTACCAAGTGGTGACAGCAGGTACGGACAATTACCTTTTGTATATGGTGAGCAGGCCCGACAGCGGGATCGAAAGCACTGTCGACAGCTCCATGCTCGTCATGAGCAAGATCAAGGTCACGGATACAGGCGGCAACAACTACGGTCTGGTCCACCCGGTTACGGAAGCGCCGGGCGGATACATGGCGGTGGACGACGATGGCACCGGCGATCTCGAGTTCAAGGCGTGGGTTGATTCGTCCGGAAAGATCCGGGTCATTTGGACAACTTACGCGACGCAGACCGTAGAACCTTCGGCTCCGAACGGTGTCACGTATCCCCGGCCACTGGGGTCTGACGGAACGACTTTCATGGACGCGGGCAACTATTCAGATACGACTTTGTTCCCGGAGCCTGTGGCCCCGACTGTTGTGCCGGAGCCGGCAGAAACCCTATCGGAGCCCTCAGAAGTCACTAGACCCTCAGGCGATGAAGTGCTCTCTGCTCCGGTCGAGGCAGATTACTATGTCGGAGACGAATTCGACGAGCAGTACGGATCTTTGGAAGAGGCTCAAGAAGCCTACCAGGATGCCCTC
>CAZMEF010000186.1:1046-3923 GCA_964565305.1 uncultured Eubacteriales bacterium
CCGTTGTGCCGGAGCCGGCAGAAACCCTGGAAGAGCCCGCAGTGGTCGCTAGACCCTCAGGCGATGAAGTGCTCTCTGCTCCGGTCGAGGCAGATTACTATGATGGAGAAGACTACGATGAAGAGCAGTACGAGTCTTTGGAAGACGCGCAGCAAGCCTACCAGGATGCCCTCGACCTCTTCAACTTGTGGGAAGCATATCGGGAAGACTATAGCGATTACCTCGAGGACTACGATGCCTACGAGCAGAACGCTCTGGCCTGGAACCTTTACAATCAGTACGTTATCGACAAGGCGGCCTACGATGCGGAATATGAGGCCTACGTGGAGTGGAAAACCTACTTCGGGCTCTTGGACGACTACGTTAGGACGCTTATGGCCGTCTCGGCCAAGAATACGGTTGTTAAGACAGCGTACTTTGACGCTCCTGACCCTGCCGCCACAGCCTTTGCGACATCGGAGCAGATCGGCGGCGACGCTTACGTAGGAGGGGCAACCGGCCACGTTTTCCTGCCGGAAGCGGCCGGAAACGGGGAAGTCTTCTTCTACGCTTCCACTACCCATCTCCAAAGTGACGGGGAAGCGGAAAACGCCAGGTACAAAGCCTATATCCAATCTCGTTACGGCAATGAGGAAAGCGTGTCGTACCAGAACGTAGGAGCGTTCCTCGTTGAACATCAAAGGCTCCAAAACGTGTTGTATGGCGAAAGCAGCAATATCAACATCGTAACGAGGGACGAATACGGCGTTCTCAAGACGACCACAGTGTCCCTAACCGTGGATTCGACTGTGCCGCGCAAGCTGGAAAACCTGGAAATGGTAGAAATCGACGGCATATACTACCTTGCCTACACCACAGTCGAGGAGAGCTACGAGACCGATTCCGGGAGCGATAAGGATATTCGATACACGCGCCGGCTGATCTTGCGCTCTATGACGGTTGACTCGTCCTGCGACGTCGAACTCGGATCTCCGTTCCTCCTGCGGACTCTAGTCAACTATGACAGAACAAACGACCGGGACGGCGTCTATTCGGGAGCCGCGAGGATCGCCGGTTACGAAGATCCCTACTTCGCTCAGTTGAAGTTCCTAAACGCCAAACTGGGGGATCTCGACGGCGTTATTGAGGAGTTCGAGGTGCTAGGCGCGGATGTTCCGAACCAGACGTTCCTCCTGTTTGAGATGAACGGGAACACCTACGTCATACCTGAGGCCGATCTGGAATCCATTACCCTGGGTGACAAGATCACAGGGAAGCACACCGGTCGCATCATCCCGTTCTTCACCAAAGAGATGTATCCGACCGTGAACAAGGATGCGGAAGGCAACCCGATTGAGATCGAAGCCGGCACGACAGGATACACCGATGTCGTCATCGGCGCCGACGGAGACGGAAACATTGCCGCCGTCTACACGGCCATGGTTCCCGGCAGCACCAACAACGCCATTTACATCACGAAGTATTACACCTACCAGGAAGAAATCGAGGGAGTCGTCCAAACGAGGGCGGGCTGGAGCACGGGGCAGATCCTCGCCATGAAGGACATGCAGGTTTATGAGGATTCGGTCACGTACGGCTGGGATAGAGATACGACCGAAGCCGCCTACCTGCAAGGGATCACGAAGGATCCGCTGACCACCAAGGCCTCCCAGTTCCGTTTTTCCAACTTGGAGTTTGCGCTAGGCGCGGGAGGCGACGCGCTCGTCCTCGCAGAAGGCGCCGAGACCATGCTCATGCAGAAAGTCTATACGCATATCACCACAGGCGAAGAGATGACGTCTGTGGTACCTGCGGGTTCTTCGGAAGTCGGCTTCTACGCCGTCGCTTTCGGCCAGGGCCAACAGGCCATCGGTGACTGCAACATCCGCCTCGGGGACGGCTCGTTCAAGACTGGCAAGTACGTAAAGGCGAGCGTCTCCTTCATGAACGTGGGGGATACCCGGATAAGGGCGAGCGAGACAGAACCCGCGACAGTGCAGTTGATCCATCACTCGTCCGGCGGCGACGACGTGGTCGCGACCTGGGAGATCACCAGATCCGTAGTCCCGGGCCAGGAAGTAAGCTTGGTCGGGCTCGCGAAGATGTCGAAAGACGCGTATGACGGAGACTACTTCTTCTTCACCATCAAAGAGGACCCGTCGTACGCGGGGTCGGGCACAGGCAACGCGTTCGAGGCCCAATCCATTGTTACCGGCGATATCACATCGGTGAACTACCCGATAGGAAGGTACATTGTAAAGGCGCTGCCGGACCTTGGCTTTGAATCCATGGATATCCAGAGCGTGGGGGTTACAGCCGCCGGGGATACGGTACTAACCGCCGACTTCTACGTCAGTAACCGTGGCGCCGCCAAGGCATCCGACGTGTTCGCTCAGTTCTCGTATCAGACCGGGGTTGACGCCGACGGGGATCCCACCTTTGCGGCCTTGAACCTTACAGGCAGTCAGTTTGAAATCTTCAACCAGACCGTGATACCGGATTTGGGGACTCTCGGGACGACTGACCTTCAGAACGGGATCTTGCGGTTGGAGAGCACTGAAGACCCAGGCGATGGCGACGACATCGACGTCGGATTCGGTAGACAGGTACGCGGCACTTTCTACGCGCCGCCTCAGTGCTACTATCTCGATCAGGCCACCGGCACCAAGATCCTCAACATAAGGGTCGAGGTTTTCAGCAATTTGGACGTGACGAGTCTCAACGTAATGAGCGGCCTATACACCGCGTCGGGTCCGTCCGGCCACTCCGAAGCCTATTCCCTCGATAACGAGGATGAATCCAAGCTTGGGCACAAGACCTACTTCTCGACCGCCCACAAGATAGCCGTGCCGATGGGCAATACGCTGCTTCTGCCCATAACCATAACCACCACAAGGC
>CAZMEF010000187.1:0-3903 GCA_964565305.1 uncultured Eubacteriales bacterium
CATACCCCAATTCGATGGCAAGTGAATGCGTCATTCTCGGCCCCCCGGCAACCAGCACTGTCCGGTCGCGGAAGCCTTCTGCCTCGATTATCTCCACAAGATTAGTCAGATTTGACAGGTGAACGTTTCCCTGGGTAACTACTTGTGATACCAGTATCGCGTCGGCTTTTGCTTCCAGCGCCCTTTGAACCAGTCCTTCGTTTGGCACCTGGCTTCCCATGTTTACTACGCGAAAACCGGAATATGCCTCAAGGCCGTGATCGCCCGCGAAGCCCTTGTAGTTCAAGATGGCATCGAGGCCGACGGTGTGGGCGTCCGAGCCGGTGGCGGCGCCGACCACCACAATCTCCCTGCCGAGGTTCTCCTCAATTAGCCGTTCCACTCCCTTGGGCTCTAATTTGTCCCAAAGGGGTCTCGCGACTTTCAGCCTCGCCAGTTCCACCGGACGCGTCAGTTTTCCGTACCCCACGAAAAACGTGTATTCCCCGCCTAGGGGAGTTGATTCCACGACTTGCGGCTCTTTTAGCGCCATGGACCTCATTACTTGCCTCGCAGCCTCATCACCCAAAGGTCCATCCTTAACTGGCAACGTGAAGCTGACTTGAACCAATCCGTCGTTGTGGTGGTCTCCGTAAGGAAGTACCTGCTCTTCCCGCTCCCTGCTCTCGCTCACGGTCGGCCCACCTCGCTTTCCGCGCCGGGAAATAGCCGGCGCCGCATAATCTCCTCCAAAGGATTCAAATAATGACTCGTTTTCAAAATGACGCCCTCGAGGCCCTTGCCCCCGCCGCGACTTCGCTTTATTCCCGCGAACACACCCTCTTCGATGGCTCGGAACAAACCCTTCGCGCTGACATCGTGGAGGAGAGCCCTGCATTTCAAAAGGAGTTCAGATGCTCTCAGCGATACCGGAGAGTCCGGCACGAGTTCGAAGCTGTCGCCAAGCCTTCTTGCGGCCGTCCTGGCGTACTTGGCGGAGCTTATCGCGGCGTAGCGGTCTTGAAGAAGCGGGGTGTGAACCGCCTCTGTCAACATGCCCACCAGATGAATGGATTGTCCCGTCAGGACGGATATTGTGTTGAAACTTGCGTCAAGCGCGTGCGCGAAGAAGATGTCTCCCGATTTGTGAACTGTGGGCGGCATGTACTTCACGGGACAGTCCGGGAACAAAGAACGGACTAGAAGCGCTGACGCGAGCTCGTAGGAAAGGCTGTCATCCACGCCGGGATCTATCTGGAAAGCGTGGCCAAGTCCGATGGCTTCGTCCTTAAGCCCGGCCTCTTTGGCGAAATGATAGTTGATGAACTGCGAGGCCAACACGGACTGCCCGGAGTTGAGAGCGTCCACCGTCGTGAGGTAGTTGTCCTCACCCGTGTTGATGATGATTCCGGCGTACGCGTTGATCATTCTCGAAAAGCGTTGATCGATGAGCGTGCGCTCTGCGTTTATGTCACGAAACAATATGCCGTACATGGCGTCATTCAGCATCATGTCGAGCCGCTCCACGGCGCCCATCGCCGCTATTTCAGGCATGCAAAGCCCAGAACAATAGTTGACGAGGCGAACATAGCGGCCCAGCCTACTCGATTCCTCATCGAGCGCCTCCCGCATTATCCTGAAGTTTTCCTGCGTCGCGTAGGTGCCGCCGTACCCTTCCGTCGTGGCGCCGTAAGGCACGTAATCCAAAAGACTCTGCCCGGTGGAACGAATCACGGCGATGACGTCGGCCCCTTGCGACGCCGCCATTTTCGCCTGCCTGACATCCTCGTGGATGTTGCCTGTGGCAACGATAACGTAAAGCCAGGGAGTTTCCCGGACAGGCAACTCGTCGACTAGACGGGACCGCTCCCGCTTCTGCCTGTCGATGACCGAAAGGGCCGCGTCTGCCATTTCAAGAGCCAAGACGTGAACCTCTTCCGCGCCCTGCCACGGAACCTTGGCAAGATCGAGTTTCCCGTCGGCGATCTTGAGCGCGATCTCGCGGGGTTCGAGACTCAACGCGAGGGAGGCGTTGGCAAGGTGCGGGGCCGCCCCGTCGCCGAGAATGCCCTTTGCCCGCAGATGGTCGACCATCGCGTTCGCCAAAGGGACTCCCTGCTTGTCGACACCGTCAATCCCAAACAGCCTGGCCACCGCTCTTTCTATGGAAACGGTAGTGAAGCCTTTTAGTTCATCCAGGACCGCGCGGACTATTTGGTCCGCCACCTCGTGGCAATCGGTTTGCACCCTATCGTCAGCCCTGTATCGAAGCATCCATTTCGCCTCCTGTTGACGCTAAGCTTTACCCATTTCCGCCTAGGACGGCTTCTCAGGCTGGACCAAAGCCAGCGCTTCCTCAACAATAGTCTCTTCAAGACCCAAAAGTTTCGCGACTAGAAGCGCGTCCTGAGGGGTCGGGGTATCAGGCCCCACCCGCTGCAGCCGGTAATCCATGTGACGATAGAGCCAGTCGAGGCCATCCCTCCCATCCGGCCACAACCTCGGATCGTCCTTGGGATCGCCGTTAGTCGACAACCCCTTGACCTGCCAATGAGGCACCGCGATGAGATCAGCGAGTCCGTGATAATGGGTTGTGGCGACGACCGCGGATTGGCCCGGGCGGGAATCGCCGTAGTGCTTTAGGACGGCGGCGTACAGGGCCAAACCCTGCGACGGGTTTGTCCCGCGCCCGATCTCGTCTAGCAGGATAAGGCCTTTCTCCCCACGCCTTCTCAACACGCTTTGGAGGGAAACCACCTCGGCGGCGAAGCTTGACAGCCCTGGCTTTCCCCCCGCTTGCGGCTGCATGTAGACGAAATCGAACAGCGTGAACGCCAAAGAGTCACACGGGACGGGCAGCCCCCATTGAGCCAACGAAACCGCCAGGCCAATGGATGCGAGTGAGACCGTCTTGCCCCCCATATTGGGGCCCGTGATGACGGTGACAGGCGACTCTACTTCTATAGTGACAGGTTGGAAGCGATTGCCGCGTGCCTCTACCACACTTCGGACTTCCGGGTGAAGTGCGCCTTCTAGCGATATCCTGGGCGTCGGGCCGTCCAAAACGACAGGTTTAGCTGCGTTCCACGAAATCCACAATCGCGCCTTGGCCAGAAGATAATCAAGTTCGCCGAGGGCCCGGGCAGCGTCCCCGAGATCGGTCGCCCTCGGTTCAAGTTCTTTCGAAAGCGCGAGCACTATCTCTTCAACGATAGATGTCTCCCTCTGACGTAACCTGTTTATCTCTCTCTCGAGACGAACGGCCTGGCTTGTCGCCTTGAGCCGGAAGTGTACATGCGTTACCGTTTCCCTCGTCTCGCCAAGTTCGGGCATGAGACGCGCTTTCTCTATAGATTCCGGATTTGTCTTGCGGAGCGCGATCTCTTCCCGAACGCCTACTCGACGTCCGAGGATGGTTTCCACAGCCTGGGCTTCTTTCGCCATCTCCGCGCGCAACGCGCGTTCTTTGCTCTTCTTCGCTGCTCTAATCTTTCCGAGTTCAAGGGAGAATGAATCGCCTATGTAGAAAACCGGCTGCCCAAAGGCGCCCGGCATTAACCTCTTTTCGATGTCGGACAGGTCCGGGGGGATGACGGAACTAGGCCAAGCGGCAGTTTCCTGGTCGCGCAAGACGGCAAGGACTCTAGTCGTCGAAAACGTGAGATGCGCCACTATGAAGAGTTCTGAAGCGGAAAGCGTCTGCCCGCCCTGAAGAGACGATATGGCTCCCGATGGATCCTTAAGCGACCCCAAAATCCCCTCAAGCCTATGCTGAGCCTCGGGATATCTGTGACAAAAGGCGACCGCACCCGATATGCGGTCAAATTCAGCACGCAGGCCCGCTTCCTGGCCAGGGAGATAAGGTTTGACGCTAGCCTTCACCCGCTTACCTAAAATGGACTTCGGCTGAACCTTCTCCCAGAC
>CAZMEF010000188.1:0-3891 GCA_964565305.1 uncultured Eubacteriales bacterium
ATTTCGGCCTGTCCTCGAAGCCGAGCTCGCGTATTACCGGGGCGATTTTCGTAGAACTCTGGCATGTTTTGACAGAACGCGTACAGACTACGCGGTGAAACTCCGAACATGCCCTATCGGAATAGCGGCCGCCATCAGCACGGGAGACTATGAGGCCTATGTGAATATCGAACGACATTTGAGGGATTGTTTGAACTCCACAGACGGCGCTATCGTAACCTTTGCCGATTTATCGCTCGCCACAGCGGCTGTGAGCGTCATCGCGCCAGATCTCGCACCGGCCTGGCTGAAAGAAGGGGACTTCTCCGCAATACCCGTGCCTGCCAAGGCTAACGCTCTGTATCTACGGGCCAAATACTTCAGTTGCATAGCCGGATACGAGTCTATGTTGGCGGTTGCCGAGACGGCGCTATGCTTCTGTTCGTCACCGAGCGGACGACTGGCCCATCACGATATCTACCTTCGCATGATGTGCGCTACCGCTTGCCGCTACCTCGGCCGCGTCGAGGATGCCCGGCGATGGCTCTTGGAAGCGATGGCCCTATCGCTGCCCCACGGCTTCATCACTCCGTTTGCCGAACTCCTGACCGCACTTGGAGGTATGGTGGAGCAATGCCTGAGGGAGGAGTTTCCTCAATATTACGACGCAGTAGTCGAACAGTGGAGATATACGTGGAAGAACTGGATCACCTTCCACAACCAGTTCACGAAGGACAACATCACTCTGCTTCTCTCCCTTCGCGAGTATCACCTTGCCTCGCTCGTGGCGCGGCACGTTCCATATGCGGTTATCGCCAAGCGCCACCACATTTCGGTTGGAAGGCTCAAGAACATCATGCAGGAGATATACTCGAAGCTCCACATTTCCGGACGCGATGAGTTGGGCGAATTTGTTCTCATGTAATTCGGCTCGATACCTTTTCGCGACAAACCCAGACCGTTCGGCCTTCCGGTCCCAGCCACACGTGACTTTTTAGGTCCAAAAAGTAACTGGTCAGATTCTGCGTCTGAAGCCATTATTTAGAGGATAAAGAGAGCCGCTAATCCATTCGGGGGTGGATCTAATGAGCCGGAGACTATCCAGGGCGATCAGCGCCGTCCTCTTGTTCGTCATGATTTCTTCGATGTTGCCTGTGCAGGTGTTTGCCTACAAAGCGAGCAGGCCGGAGCAAGGCCTCACACTTGTAGACAAGGAAGGCCGGCAGGTGACGGCCGACGAGACGTGGGACGAGGCCTTTCCATACGGCACCTTCGCGTTCGCGGAGAGCCAGGTGACAGTTGAGGAGGGAGGGGCATCCCAAAGAATCACCGTCTACCGGCTTGGCGGAACAAGTGGACGCGTCATCGCGCAGCTCGTCTACTCGCCGGCGTACGCCAAGATCAGCGAGACAGAGTACACCAGTTCGACAGCGGCAGGCAAGAACGACGTGGTGATCGAGGTGGAGAACCCGCTCCCCATCGCCAGGTATCAGCCGCTCGGTAAGGACCCGGAGCCCCGCGAACCGGACGTTCCGACGGCCATTGTGACAGAAGACAACGGCGATGGGACCTACACGTTGTCTCCGGACTTGGAAGCCGCCGACGGATACCAGTGGTACGCGTGGAACAGAGGCACATGGAGCATAGTCGAAGGGGCCGTGACCCGCGACTTCGTGGTGGGTGCGGAATATGCCCCGGGCGAGGATTACGATTACATATGCGTGTACCGCCTGGCCGGGCAGACTTACGGAAGTAACACCGCCGCCGGCGATGTCTACGTTCAAGCCGAGGAGGACCCTGGCGAGGAGATAAGCGAGGCCGATTACGCCGCGCTTTTGCTTGTGGAACCGGAGCAGACTTTCAGCGTTTTGCCGATGGACTCATCTGATGAGTTCTCGTCCTACGCCTTCAACGTTACGTTTGCCGACGGCGAGTGGGCGAAGGAGATTATCCTGACCGCGCCGGATAACGGGTCCACCGAGCCCGACAAGTTCGGAACCTTCACCATCATCGGCTGCCTCGGAGCTTCGCTATACGACGCGGCCAACACCCTCACTATGCAAATAGTGGAGTCCGGCGACCCACTTTCGACGGCACTGGGTTTCGCGGAGACCTTCGTCCGGGCCGATAGGTCTGACGGGTCCGTCACTCTGGTCATTAGACGTTCCGGTGGCGTTTCGTACCCGGTCTCTCTCGACTGGAGCACAGTCGATGGAACGGCTCTGGCCGGAGTGGACTATGTGGGCGCAGGCGGCACACTTCTGTTCTACGCAGATGTGGACGAAATCGAGATCAATATCCCCTTTGTGGATTGTACAGACCCTTCTACTGAGGAAAAGTACTTCATGGTGGAGCTCTCCAACCTCTTGGGCGGAGGAGACGGACTGGCTACCTTTGATCGCGCAGAAGCGGTCGTCGCTCTCTACGGAAACGGCGAAACCGGGGCCGGTGGCTCGGCCCTGGAGGAGACCGGCGGGAACGTCACCCGCGACGCCGAACTGGTGGACGTATCTGCCGGCGTGGCAGAAGGACAGACGGGTCTTGTGGGTCCGGAGACCGTCCTCACAGGCGAGCAGCTACCAGAAGAACCCGAAGGCCCGGGACTTCCGGGCGTCGTCGTCAAATCGTCTGGCGGCGGAGACCTCGGTCCGCTATCCAAGGAGTTCGGGCAGCTCTCCTTCGGCAGGAGCGGGGTGGACAATTACAACACTAGGTTCTGGAGAGACTGGTTCGCCCAGGATGATCCATGGAATTATATGTCGGAGTACGACGTAAACGGCTTTGGCAGGACCAATTGGATCGCCTATTCCGGGCCCTCCCCACAAGCCATCGAAGGCAGCAAGACGTATGGCATCTATTCGCAGACCAAGGCGTTGTCGGAACTAACCGTTCCCAATATGTGCACCATGTACAGCCAGTTCATGTATTACTTTAGAGGACAGCACCGCATGAACTATGGCAAGAATTACGTGTTGTGGCCGTCTATGATAAGTCACGAGCCGATGTTTAGCACTTCCCTCCACCCGGATCCGAATGACACGAAGTATGCCGTCGATAACATGGACCACTATTACTACATGTATCATGATGATAATCGCTCTGGAAACGTATCTCTCAACATCAGCAGCGACTTCCCGACCGGCACTTTCTGGCTGTACCTCGATGAGTTCGGGTGCAAGAAATACAAGCCGGCCAAATCGGGGACGACGTACAGCACTGACGGGTATGCCGAAGCGTCGCTTCGCTATCTGGCGTTTAGGCGACGCGTCATGTCGGGAAGCGTAGGACTTCGCGTTTACACCGCAAACGACCAAAACGTTGTATACGAAAACGGCCTTCCCACCAACGTGACCGTCGTCCCGAGCAATTCCCAGCTCTACGATCGGGTTAAGCCTTTCGTAACGATCAAAGAAGGCCAAGGAGGAGTCAACAGTAGCGGAAAGCTTTACGTGGGCTCGACCTTGCAAGTCAGCACCGCCAACAGCGCCTCGTTCAAATACGCGGAGACATCCGGTCTAGGGGCATCCGTCTTCTTGACCCGTAAGAACAGTAATGGCACCGAGACCGTGGTTGCCCAAGGCAAGGCAGGCAGCAATTCCGACATATTCGAACTGCAGCTGCTTTGGAGCGGCATCTCCGCCGCCGACCTTACTTCAAATTACGTGATTAACGTCGTTCTTGACCGTCTGCAGGATGTTGTCCTCGAACTCGGGCCTTCGGTCCCGCGCTTGGCAGACGGAATAACCATCGATCCGAACAGAATTAGTGAAGCGTACTCCATGTTGTCGGCGAGCAACGAGAGTTCGGGAGTATCTTTTCAGCGCGCCCGAGTGTATTCCGTGAGCAACACTGTCGGTGGCGCCACCGGCGACGTTGTGCAATCTGCCAAATTCAGAGCGCAGACCGACAATG
>CAZMEF010000189.1:0-905 GCA_964565305.1 uncultured Eubacteriales bacterium
ACTCGCGTTTTGAGGGGAAAAGGCTCTTTAACTGCCTTTCGAGCTGGAGCCTCAGCGTGTAGACAACGTCGGCGCCTTCCACCGCTTCCTCCACCGATTTGCAGGGCTTCACTCCCAAATTTCGGACCTCTGTCGGGAGAAGCGTCGGGGGGCCGGCGACCGAGACTTCCGCCCCCATCTTGGTAAGGCCGAAGATATTCGACCTCGCCACTCTTGAGTGAAGGACGTCGCCCAGGATCGCTACTTTCAGGCCCCGGATATGCGACTTGTATTCCAAAATTGTGAAGATGTCGAGAAGCCCTTGCGTGGGGTGTTCGTGCATTCCGTCGCCCGCGTTGATGACGGGGACGTCCAGAACCTTGGCCAAGAAGTGGCACGCCCCGGAAACGCCGTGGCGCATGATGACCACATCGATCCCCATAACCTGAAGGTTTCTGGCGGTATCAGAAAGGGTCTCCCCCTTTTGCACGGAGGAACCTGCCGGCTGCAGCGAAACCGTGTCCGCGGACATGTACTTTGACGCGAGTTCGAACGAGGTCCTCGTCCGCGTCGAAGCTTCGTAGAACAGCGTGCAGACGACTTTGCCGCGCAGCGTAGGCACTTTCTTAATGGGTCTTGAGAGGATCTCTTTGAGTGAGCGCGCGGTGGATAGGATCAGTTCCATGTCCTCTGGGCTCATCTCCTGAAGAGACAGAACATCCTTACCGTTTAGAGCCAACGTTTGACCTCCTCATATCGCGCGAGTTGTCTTCTTGTCCGGATCCGTAGCGTCTGCTCATTGATCGCTCGCGCCACGCTCTTCGGCGATGACTACCTGATCCGAACCGTCGACCTCCGCAAGTTTCACGTGGATTACCTCTTTCTTGGAGGTAGGAACATTCTTGCCTACATAATCCGCTCTTATA
>CAZMEF010000189.1:915-3831 GCA_964565305.1 uncultured Eubacteriales bacterium
CCCCTGTCGATCAGCACGGCGACTTGGATGCTCGCCGGACGCCCCATGTCCATAAGGGCATCCAAAGCCGCCCTTGTCGTGCGGCCGGTGTAGAGGACGTCATCCACGAGGACTATGATCGTGCCGGCGATGTCCACCGGAAGCCTCGTGGTGCTCACTTTCGGCTGCTCGAAACGGAGCGTGAGATCGTCGCGGTAAAGGGTGATATCGAGCTCCCCGACGGGGACCTTGACGTGTTCAATCTCAGAGAGCACCGCCGCCAACCTTTGGGCAAGTGGCACTCCCCGCCTGTGAATCCCCACAAGAACCACGTTTTCCAGGCCTTTGTTTCGTTCCACGATCTCATGTCCGATACGAACTAACGCTCTGCGCATCGCTTCGGGGTCCATGATCTCCGCTTTTTCTATCAAGTTCACTTTTTCCCAGCCTCCAATCACATCGCAAGACCTGATTTTGGCACAAAAAAACCCCGCTTTCCCAAGCGGAGCGTTCCTAAGACGTATTGTTCACTTTGAATGCCCCCTTATAGCCTCGCTGGGCCCATTTAAAGGATTGGCGTCGGACAAGTTCTCATCCACGAACGATGATAATCATCGTGGTAAAACAAGTCAAGGAAATATCGTTTTGCGCCTGCGAACGCCTTAGCGTTCAGGCTTTGTCATGGAGACGTCTTCCTTTGTCCCTCGACGGGACTTGCGTTACCTGGTAACATAGTGAAAATGCAAAAGCGTTGACGAGGACGAGTAGGCGGTCACGGGACCTAGAGAGCTCGCGGTTGGTGCGAAGCGAGCGTTCACGAACCGACCCAAAATCACCTCTGAGCCGGCGACCCGAAGGCGGGCTTTCCGCTCGCAGAGGAAACGCAGTAAGGTTGCCCGCGTGGTTTCCGCGTTATCGGACCGAAAAGTGAGTCTTTGACCGCGTCATAATCGTCTGGCGCGATCTAGGCTAAGCTGGGTGGTACCGCGAGCGATCGTCCCTTTTGGAGACGGTCCTTTTGTTTTGAGAACGATATGGCTTATGAGCCGTGAACCCTAGAGGTCACAGGAAATGGCGGGGGTGTCGCGAATGCCGGTTTTCAAAGAAGTCGATCCAAAGTCATCCGTCAACGCGCGTGAAGAGCGGATCCTGAAATACTGGGCGGAGAAGGATATCCCGTCCAAGAGCATCTCATCGCGCGAGGGGAAACAGCAGTTCATATTCTACGAGGGCCCGCCCACTGCCAACGGGCTTCCCGGCATCCATCACGTCCTGTCCAGGGCTCTAAAGGACATCGTCTGCCGCTACAAGACCATGGAGGGGTATATGGTCAAACGCAAAGGCGGCTGGGATACCCACGGGTTGCCTGTTGAGATCGAGGTTGAGAAGCGCCTCGGACTGAAGTCCAAGCGCGACATTGAAGCGTACGGGATCTTGCCCTTCAACCGCATGTGCCGTGAATCGGTCCACACGTATTTGGGCGAGTGGCGAAAGCTGACCGAGCGCATCGGGTATTGGCTGGACATGGACAATCCCTACATGACCTTGTCCACCGACTACATCGAGTCTGTATGGTGGATCCTCAAACGCTTTTTCGACGCGGGGCTTATCTACGAGGGGCACAAGATCCTCCCCTATTGCCCGAGATGCGGGACGGCGCTTGCTTCCCACGAGGTCGCTCAAGGCTACCAGGACGAGACACTCGACACTATCTACGTCAAGATGAAAGTGAAGGGCAAGGACAACGAGTTTCTGCTCGTCTGGACGACGACGCCCTGGACTCTGCCCTCGAACGTGGCGGTGGCCGTCAACCCGGGGAATACTTACGTCAAGGCGAGACTGGGCGACGAGGTTTACTATCTGGTCAAGGAGCGCGTTGAGCCCGTGCTGGGGAAAGACGCCGAAATTCTATCTGAAATGAAGGGAAAGGATCTCGAATATCTGGAGTACGAACAGCTCCTCCCCTTCGTGGTCCCCGACAAGAAAGCGTTCTATGTGGTCTTGGCCGATTATGTGTCCACTGAGGACGGGACGGGGATGGTCCACACCGCTCCGGCGTTTGGCGAAGATGACTACCGCTCGGGCGTGAAGTACGGCCTCCCAATGCTTCAACTTGTCGATGAGGAGGGCAAGTTCGTGCCCGCGGTGACCGACTGGGCGGGGATGAACGTCAAAGCGGCGGACCCGCTTATCACGAGGAGACTTCAAGGCGAGGGCAAACTCCTAAAACGCGAGAGGCTGACCCACTCGTACCCGCATTGCTGGCGGTGCGACACGCCGCTTCTCTACACGGCGCGGAAATCGTGGTACATCGCGACCACGAAGTACCAGGAGCAGCTAATTGAGGCCAACAACAAGGTGAAATGGTACCCCGAACACGTGGGTTCCGGCCGCTTCGGCAACTGGCTCGAAAACTTGCAGGACTGGGCCTTGTCCAGGAGCCGCTATTGGGGCACGCCGCTGAACATCTGGAGATGTCCCACGTGCGGAAAACTGAAGTCTGTCGGGTCAATCGAGGAACTCGTAGAGAACGCCGTCGAAAAGGTGGACCCCGCCACTGTGGACTTGCACAGGCCTTTCGTCGACGACATTCACCTCAGGTGCGAGTGCGGGGGTGAGATGACGAGGACTCCCGAGGTCATCGACTGCTGGTTCGATTCCGGTTCCATGCCCTATGCCCAAATGCACTACCCATTCGAACACAAAGACGATTTCGGCGAGTATTTCCCTGCTGACTTCATATGCGAAGGACTGGACCAAACGCGGGGCTGGTTCTACTCCCTGATGGCTATTTCCACCTTCCTATCCGGAGAGTCGTGTTACAAGCAGGTGCTTGTCAACGACCTTGTGCTGGATAAGGATGGTCAGAAGATGTCCAAATCCAAGGGCAACGCCGTTGAACCTTGGGAGATGATCGACCGGTTCGGCGTCGACGCT
>CAZMEF010000190.1:0-3825 GCA_964565305.1 uncultured Eubacteriales bacterium
TAAGACCACAGCGCTGTCATGTTCCGCGCATTGCTGTATCAGCGCGTTTATGATATCCGCTCGCACCGAGACATCGAGCATGGATACCGGTTCGTCGGCGACGACGAATAACGGGTTCAACAGCATGGATCTCAGGATCGAAACGCGTTGGAGCTGGCCGCCCGAAAGCTCGTGCGGATAGCGCCCCAGGTAATCCTTGGCCGGCGTCAGACCGGCCTTTTCTAGACGGTCTACGCAAATCTCAAATCTTTCGCGGTCATTCCCCCCGATGCGATGCACCCTAAGAACGTCGAACAGCGCTCTCTTTATAGTGTGTCTCGGATCGAACGTGTCGTAGGGGTTTTGAAACACCATTTGTGTCGTCCGCCTGAACGACAGAGCGTTAGCTTTGTACACCACCTCCGCATCTTTGCCGCCGAATCGCAAGGTGCCCGAAGTCGGGTCTTCGAGCTTGATGAGTACCCTGGCAAGAGTGGACTTTCCGCATCCCGATTCCCCGATCACGCCGAGTATCTCGGACCGGTCCAAAGAGAAACTCACGCCGTCCACTGCCTTAACGGTCTTTCGGTTCTGAATGTAATACTTGGTCAGGTTCAGGGCCTCGACAGCTTTGGCTTCACTCGCCACGCCGGCCATCTCCCTTCAGAAGGTGACACGCGACTGTGCGGCCGCCGGGTAGAATGAGGGGAGGCGGGACCTCGACGCGACACTCCAGTGCCACGGGGCATCGGGGGGCAAAGGGGCACCCGGAAGGGAGCGCGCCCAGGTTGGGGGGCGATCCCGGGATGCCGCGGACGTTTTGCTTTTGCCCCTTCAGCGACGGGAAGGATCTCAGGAGCCCCTGGGTGTAGGGATGTGCGGGCTCCAGTAGCACATCCACGGCCGTGCCCGTCTCAACCAAGGTACCTGCGTACATAACTGCTACCTTCTTGCACGTTGCCGCTATGACCGATATGTCGTGAGACACCATAATGCGCGCGATCTTACGCTCCGCTTCCAGCCGCATTATGTTCTCCAGTATCTGTCCCTGCGTGATGACGTCTAGCGCCGTCGTCGCTTCATCAAGGATCAAAAGGTCGGGATTGTGAAGAAGACTCAGGGCGATGGAGACCCTTTGCATCATGCCCCCGGACAACTCGTGCGGATAGGAGCGGAAAACGCGGACGGGCAGATTCACCGCTGCCAGAAGCTCCATGACCCGCGCCTTCGCCGCTTCGACGCCGACCTCGCGTTCGTGCACCATGTAGATATCCATCATCTGGGCGCCGACGCGGTGAACGGGACTAAGGGCGTTCATTGATTTTTGGAAGACGACCGCGATCTGCTTCCATCTGACGAGGGCAAGGTCCTCCGCGTTCAGGCCGAGGAGGTCGTTGCCTTTGAACAGGACGGCTCCGGTTATATCGGCGATCTTCGGGCTCAGCAGACGGAGCACCGCCATGGCCAGGGTGGACTTACCCGAGCCTGATTCGCCCACGATTCCGATAGAATCCTGCGGCTCAATAGACAGGGAAAGGTCCCGGACCGCCCGTATTTCAGCGTCGCCCGTATGGTAGGTAACATTCAGGTTTTTGATCTCCAAAAGCGCCATGAAGCCTCGTTCTCCTAGTTCGATATGTGTTGTTTCGGATTGATGACCTGATTGAGGCCATCGCCGATTAGATAGAACGCGAGCACGGTCAAAACGATCCCGAGACCCGCCACCGTGGATATCCACCAAGCAGAAGTTAGGTACGTCTTGCCGTTGTAAACGATCTGGCCCCACGAAACGATATTGGGGTCACCCAGGCCCAGGAAACTGAGGCCTGCTTCGGTCAGGATGGAGCCCGCAATCTGCATAGTTGTGTTGGGAACAATGGGGAATATCCCGTTGGGAATTATGTGGCTGAAAAGGATCTTGGCTTTGCTCTCCCCGATCGCCACCGCCCCTTTGACAAAAGTCCGCTCGCGCAACGACATGGCCTGCGCCCGCATGAGCCTGGCGTTCCCTGTCCAGGACGTGAGGCCTATGACCACCATGACCCTGAGCATGCTGGAACCGAACAGCGCCACGATGATCAAAATCAGAAAGAACGTGGGCATCATCAAGAATATATTGATGGTCTCATTGAGCAGGACGTCTACTGTTCCGCCGTAGTAACCCGCGAAGCCGCCAAGAAGGGTTCCGATGACGCCGGAAATCGTAGCCGCAACAATGCCCACCATGAGGGAAGTGCGGGCCCCGTAAAGCATCATGCTCAGAAGATCCCTACCCAAACCGTCTGTTCCCAGCGGATTCCTTCGGGACGGGGGAGAGGCGAGCGGGCTTTCGAGAGCCATAGGCCGAAACGGAGCTAGCACAGGCGCAAAGATGGCGGTGAGAACCAAGATCAGTAGCAGGCTCAGCCCCACTTTGAGCTGCGGTATCTTCCTAACTGTGCGCCAGATCAATTGAAGGGAGATGTCTCTCAAAGGTGCCTCCTCCAGGACGTTTGATGCTGCACATCATCTAGATGCTCCAGATACTTCAGATGCTCTACTGGAACCTGATCCTTGGGTCGATGACAGCGTAAAGAATGTCGACCAGAAGCATCGTGACGGAAACCGAGATAGACAACACCAAATAAATGCCCATCAGGAGCGGATAGTCGCGACGCATGATCGCGCTCAGCATGAAACTGCCCATTCCGGGCCAAGCGAACACAATTTCAATGATGGATACGCCTGTCACGATGTAGGCGAGCGTGATCCCGAACACTGTGACCGTGGGCAGAATAGCGTTCTTGAACACGTACTTCGAGAAGATCCGGCGCTCGCTCATTCCCGTCGCTCTGTAAGTGACCACGTAGTCTTCTGACATGACCTGCATCACAGAGGAGCGGGCGATGCGGAAAAAGTACGGGATGCTTACAAGCGTCAAAGTAGTGGCGGGCAGAATCAGGTGCCGCAGCACGTCCACAACGTGAGCCCAGCCTTCGTAGCCCGCCCTTAGGTTGATCATCCCTGAGGTGGGAAGCAGTTTCCACTTCGAGGCCAAAAGAAGCATCAGCATTAGGCCCAACCAGAAGGAGGGCATTGAATCGAGCAGGTATGATACCCCGCACATGAAGGTGTCTATCCTTGAGCCGTTGTAGCGCGCCCCGTATATCCCGAGCGCCGTGCCCACGATCACCGAAAGAATCGCTGTTGAAAGGGCGAGCAATAGCGTCGCTCCGATTCTTTCGCCGAGCATCTTGATGACGGGCCTGTTCGTCAGGATGGACGTTCCCAAATCGCCATTGAGCAGGTTCTTGATATAGCGGAGAAGTTGAACCGATATGGGCTGATCCAGGCCATACTTAGCCTTTAGAGCAGCTACCGCTTGTGGCGAAGGCTTGTCTTGCCCTGACAAGATGGTAATAGGGTCTCCCGGCGCGGCGTGAATCAGGAAGAAGTTGAGCAATATTGACACAATAACTATGAGGGCCCCGGTCGCAGCCCTCTTCCGAATATACCGGGCCAATGGCTACACTCCTGTTTTGTTGGGCCGTGAAGCCCAAAACCCTCAAAACTTTGAGATTTTTCGAACCAGTGCCTCACAGGCGGCTTGAGGTTTGCCCGCCGCAAGCCGTCATGACCTGCTGTCACGACCTAATGTCGATCTGGCTGAGGGCCTGTGGGCATGTCTGGTTTAAGACTCTAGTACATTCGACGCGAAGGGCAAAAAGCCTTCTTCGCGATGAGGGAGTTAGTACCATCTCCCTCAAGAAAAAGGTCTGCCGCCGCTCGAGTTCACGCTGGCCTACGGCATAGCTTCGAGTAACCTAATCAGTTCCCGCCAATCGGCTATATGAAGGTGCGGCGGGA
>CAZMEF010000191.1:0-3823 GCA_964565305.1 uncultured Eubacteriales bacterium
ACAGATCATCGACGAATAGTGGGGAGGTGAATCCCTTGGGCTTTAGGGTATTGATAGGAGCCGCGGAATTGGGGTTAGTGTACGCCGTAACGGCTCTAGGGGTATATATCACCTACAGGGTTCTCGATTTCCCTGATATGACGGTCGACGGAAGCATCACCTTAGGGGCGGCCGTCTCGGCGGTGTTGATATCAAAAGGACAAAGCCCTTGGTTGGGCTTTGTCCTGGCCCCCCTTGCGGGCGGTCTCGCCGGGATTGTCACGGGCGTACTCCACGCCCGGTTACGGATAGCCCCTCTACTCGCGGGAATCTTGACTATGACAGGTCTGTACTCTGTTAACCTACGGATTATGGGCAGGGCCAATGTTCCGTTGCTGGGCTCGGACACGGTCGCGGATGCCCTGTCGGTCCTCGCAATATCGTCACGATACCGGTGGAGTTGCTTCGGCTTGGTCTTCTCGCTGTCGGCATTATTGTTCCTATACTGGTTTTTCGGGACAGAGCTGGGCCTAGCGCTGCGTGCCACGGGAAACAACGAAACTATGGCTCAGAGCCAGGGTGTCAACGTGAGCGTCATGAAGATCATCGGACTTGCTTTGGGAAACGCCTTGGTCGCACTGTCTGGAGCGGTCGTGGCGCAGCTCCAGGGCTTCGCGGATATGGGAATGGGTTTGGGGACTATCGTATCAGGATTGGCGGCAGTCATAATTGGCGAAACGCTAATAGCCGCCCGCAGCACTTTCAGGGGCCTGGCGGCGGTCGTCTGCGGCTCCTTGACTTACAGAATGGTGATCTCACTTGCCCTGAGAATCGGGCTACGGACAACAGACCTGAAACTGGTTACGGCGATGTTGGTGGTCTTTGCCCTGTGCCTCCCGCGGTTCGGAGCGGCGGGGAAAACCTTCGGATCGAGGTGGAGATATTGTGCTGGAGCTGAAGAAAGTGACGAAGGTGTTCAACAAGGACAGCGTCAACGAGAAAGAAGCTCTTCGTGATTTCGAACTCATCCTGAATCCCGGAGACTTTGTCACCGTAATAGGCGGCAACGGCGCCGGCAAATCAACGGTATTGAACGCTATAGCAGGCAGCTTTCCACTCGACGGGGGCAGAATTCTGTTGGGAGGAGACGACATCACCGACCTCCCAGGCCACAAAAGGGCGACGTTCATCGGAAGAGTGTTTCAAGACCCTATGATGGGCACCGCGTCGGCCATGACCATCGAAGAAAACTTGTCCATCGCGGCGAGAAGGGGGCAGGACAGAGGGCTCAAAAAGGCCATTACCGAAAGCTGCCGGCAGCGGATAAGAGACGAACTGTCCTTTTTCGGCCTGGACCTAGAGAGCCGTCTGGGCACCCCGGTGAAGCTACTGTCGGGAGGTCAAAGACAGGCGCTGACGCTTTTGATGGCCACGTTCAGCCGGCCCCGCCTTCTTCTGCTCGATGAGCACACCGCGTCGCTTGACCCGAAGACCGGCAAGAAGGTCTTGGAGCTGACGCAAAGGCTGGTCGAATCCCTAGGTCTGACCACTTTGATGGTTACCCACAACATCACCGACTCTTTGCGGCTGGGCAACAGGACTATCATGATGCATGAGGGACGGGCAGTTCTTGATGTTGGTGGGGAAGAAAGGCGAAGAATGACTACTCAAGATGTCTTTTCCCTGTTCGAGCTCTAAACCAGAGAGAAGGGAGAGGGTAAGATGCGACGTCTAGAGAATACCACCAAGGTCTTCGAACACAAGTGCCGGCCGGACGGCCGGTTATGTCCACGCAAACGCACGCGAGGAGGACAGATATGGCCGGCAACGTTCAAGGCCAGAGCGCCTTGTTTTCTAACGAGCGTAATCTGTCAAACGTTGTTCACTCTCTGTTTTCCGCGTGGATGCTTGCCTTTTTGTTCCAAGGCCAGGTCTTTTACTCCATTACCCGCTATCATGGACACGAGCCATCGCAGATGGTTCTTGGTGGGATCGCCGCAATCCTCGCCGGCCTTCTTCTGTGCGGACGCTTCATAAGGACAAAAAGGGCCGCGAGGCGTCTGTTTCTTTCTTCTTACCCGATCTTCATGGCGACCACCGTTCTTTTCTTTTTTCCTCCTTCCGCTCTATGGAGTGTGGCCGTCGTCTCAAGCTCTTTCTTGTCCGGATGCTGTGTGGCGGCTTGGGCGTACTACCTGAGGAGCGGCACTCCCAAAAATGAGCGGCTAAAGGCTATCGCCGATATGTTAATCCTGTCCAACATCCTCATGATAGCGCTCAACGCTGTGGATTCGTTCATTTCCCCCCACGCGGCGCTGGCGTCGTCTATGCTTATGCTATTCTGCGCCTTCCTTCTTGCGCTGCGGTTGCCCCTAGATGGTGGCCGAGGCGGTGACGCCGGGCATGGACCATCGGAAAAAACGCCCGCCATTTCCGGGCTTCTCGGCTTCCTATGCTTATTCATCTTCATAATCACCATCAATTCCGGGCTCATGTACCAGGTCGTGAACCCGGCTTTCGCACATCTTGGGAAGATTGTGAGTCTGTACTGGGCCGTCCCCTACATCGCCGCGCTTGCCATAATGAGGGAGCTGCCGCATGAGACAAACCGCGGCTATATCCTCTACGTGGCCATCGCCATGATCGGGCTTTCATTCGTCGGCTTCATGGCCTTGGGACGCGGCGCGGGAAGCTATCTAGTTGTTGACACGCTGATGCTCGCGGCGTGCGGGGTCTACGACCTGTTTTGGTGGAGCATTCTAGGCGAGATGCTGGAGTATCACGACAATCCTTCTGTGATTCTAGGCATAGGGCTTTCCGCGAACGTGTTCGGGGTTCTTGTGGGAGGGCTGCTCGGTAACGCCATTACATCCGGCGATGCCGAGAGTCCGGGCCCCAGCCTTTTGGCGTTGACAGTAGTATGTGTCACTCTCGCGCTACTGCCGCCGCTTCACAAGCATCTTTCCTCGCTTCTGAAGGGGCATTTGTATCTGACGGCATTCTCCGGGATGTCTGTTGAGGAGCAGATATCCGGGGCCGAGCGGGCCTTTAGGTTTGGGAACCTATCTGAGCGCGAAAGGCAGGTAGCGACTTTGCTGCTTCAGGGCAAGACCTACAGGGCCATCGCAGGCGAACTGTACATCAGCGAGAACACTGTCAAGTACTACGTGAAGAACATCTACTCCAAGCTTTGCATTCAAAGCCGCGCCGAGCTCATCGATATCGCGCTCAAGAAGTAACCGCCGCAAAAGAGGTCTCGAAGCCGCCATTTGTGCCATCCTACCCGAAAAAGGTAGGAGCGGATTTTCCGCAGACTACCCGGTTTGGGTGATCCTTTACCCTTCCTCCGCCATTATGCTGAGTCCGGGGCGACGAGCCAGCCACGTCGACACGGCGCTTGCGCCGACGAATCGCGCCACAAACCATTGTGGGAGGAAAGTCATCATGAAGAAGGTCGTGTGCGTCTTTTGCATCTTGGTCCTTTTGATGTCTTCAGGGTGCAAAGACATCACGGGCTCGCATAAGCCCGGTAGTTTTGGCAAGACACTTAGGGAGCAGGCGATGGTTTCGGCCGTTACGGAGAAGTACGGAGATCTGACCCAAAAAGGCGATCCCAGGTTTCTTGAGGCGCGAATGACCTCGGCGGTAGATGACTTCATTCCGATCGACACAGTCTCAAAATACTCCGAGGGTTCAGAGAAGCTTTACGCCTGGTTTGTCTATGACAACTTCAACAAAGACGAGATAGAAGTCGAGTGGGTCTATGTAGACGACGATTACTCGATCCACACCTTCAAGGAAATATCGGGAGACGATTTCGGCAGAGGCGCTTTCATACTCGAAA
>CAZMEF010000192.1:0-3810 GCA_964565305.1 uncultured Eubacteriales bacterium
CATCAGTATCGTTGGCCACAACAAGTTGGTATGTCCTGTTTCGGTCGAACGCCATCTGCTTCAACGTGAACCTCACACGGAAGACGCGCTCAGAGGCATTGCTGCTTATCTTGTCGGCGATGACCGTCTGAAGGTCGCTGACGGGAATCCCCCTGTCATCGATGAAGTGCAGGGTATAGTTGCACGGCTGAACCTTGTCACCAACAGGTTTCTTTTGCACAAAGTCTAGAGAAAACGCTAGGTTGGATACTTTGCGACTTTCAGAAATCAACCCCAGCCCCGGATTCTGCACTTCCACATAATCCTTGTAGCTAGCCCGCATACCCTTGTACAGGATGACAGGCACGACCATCTCCTGCAGCGTGAGGCCACCGTGGACGTAGTTCTTGCTCCCACCCTGCACCTTAATGCGAACTGTATCCCGCGGAGCGAAGCCCTTCATAGGGGTCCCGGCAACAGTCCGCTCCGTCTTGACAGGTAAAAGGTAATCGGCGGTCGTCTCCGGCGACACAAGAGCGTAGCGGCGACCAAGTTCGTAGACTTCGCCGCTGAATGTCTGGCGGCCGATCTTCTGACTTTCCTCAAGAGGCCTGTATGTATACAAAAAGCCGTGATCGGCTGTAATGAAGACGTTGGCGCCGCTCAGGTCGTTCACTATGATTTTCACGATTGCAATCAGCTCGTCAATTGCGGCGTTGCAGCCCTCAAACACTTTTCTTTCTGTTGCCGGCTTGTCGCCAAGCGCATCGATGGCGTTGTGGTATATGTAAACGACCTCTTTGCCGGCAATTAGGTCGCGCCGTTCTTGCTGGCGCATGTGAATCAGCTGCACGTACGTGACGGCGACGCCCGGAGCGTGTGCCGTTAGGATCGCGTCGCGCTGCGCGGTGCCGACTGTCGCGTTACCGTCAACAAACACGTCCATCTTGTCGTTGGCCGACAACTCTTTCCCCGGCAGCAAAGCCGCCATGCCGAACTTCGTCACGCCCGGGAATACGGCTTGCACCGCTTCCAGCGTCGCATTGCCCCTGGTGCTGCGGTTTAGGGCTTCGGACAATTCAGCGGCCACCTCAAAGCGTAGGCCGTCGGAAATCACGACAAACACACGGTTGCCCTTCTTCACGTTCGGAGAAATGAACCGGTTGTAGAAGCGCCGCTGTTCCCCTATCTCAGGAACATAACCGAGGGTCTCCAAATCCCTGGCTATAGCTTCTGTCCATGTCGCCGCGAGTTCTTTCAGGAACCATTCGCGGTACAAGCCCTCGACCACGTCCGAACACTTCTTGAGAGCATCTTCCAAGAATGTATTGGGGTCTTTCAGGGCATTGCCGAAATGGAAGTGAAAATGCCTGTAGTAACTGTCCATCCGGTAAGCATCGGTCGTGTACAACTCCCATATCTTACTTGGCTCGACGATATGGAAGCCGTCAATGTGCGCAAGGTGGAATTCTCGCATCTTGGCGATGTAGTAAAGGCACTCTAGGTAATCCTCCGTCAGGCTGTACCAGGCAGCCGTCCGGCGGTTTTCCACCGCTTCTAGTATGGCGTCCGCCTTGATGACGTGTTCGCCAATCTCGACGAAGAAACGCTTTAGGATGCTCTCGTCGATGGCGGGGAATATGTCACCCCTTAACAGGGTGTTCGTCTCTGTCTTTTCAAAACGGTCGGCGAGGAGTAGTTCACGCTCGACATGGCGGCAGATCTCCTCCAGGTCTTTCCTGTCAGCACCGCGCTGCCACTCGTGTACGATCTGGTAGCAGTACGCTTTGCCCGAGTCGGAAACAAACCGCTCCAGGCCTTTTAGGACGCTCGGCATCGTATGCGACAGAGCGGTGATGAGGATGTGCGCCATGAAGTCGACTAGAGGGCGATCGGCGGCATTCACATATCCCGTGTACCTTTGCACCAAGTGCCAGAAGGCATCGATGTTGCCGAATTTCTCTATGCTTATCAGTGCGTTATTCTTTTCCTTATCCAGACCAGCCGACAGAACGGCGATGAACACTTCCTGAGCCGAACCGCCTGGTAGGCCGCACAACACCGCGATGATGTCGATGTGGAGTTGCAGCGGAGACTGGTATGTTCTTCCGATCTTGCGCAGCCTTTCTTTGCGGTCTTTGCTGTGTAGGAACTTCGCGTACAGCTTCATCGTTTTGCGCATCGTGAGGGACGGCTCTACAAGCAGTTCTTCCATTTGGAGCGACACCAGATCGGCGCGAAACTCCTCGCTGTATAGTCTGATGTCCAAGAGCCAGTCGTCGCTTATGTCTTTGTGGTAGGACAGCGGATCATAGACGAGATAGTCGCCCGTCAGGTCGTCCGCCGAAAGCAGCTTCTTGACCGTGAAGTTGTTCGTACCATCGAGCTTAACTACGGTCACGCCGGGCAGAGCAAGTTCGCCGGCCTCATCTGCAAATTCGCTGTCCTCATCGCGCCAGAACACGATGCGGCGTTTGTAGAAGTCAGGCACAGGCGCGGCGAACCGTTCGGCGAGCCGCAGTTTTATCGTTTCTGAAAGCATAGCGTCCGTCCTCCGTAAACTTGGAACTTCTTGTCCCAAGTTAGTTCTAAGATAGTTCCAAGTTTGGTTCCAAGTTACCTCGCGAACCATCTCGCTGCCGAGGTTCTCCCGACTACGTATACCAGGCCGGATTGCTGTAATGCACGCATTAGAACTCTTATCTGGTTTCGTGAATGACCCGGCAAGACTTGTTCCAACTCCTTAATCGGTGTACCTTTGTTACCGTTCTTGCGAATGTGTTTTAGGATTAGTTCCTTGTTTGTTTCGCGGTCCAGACCAACGAGTCTCGTATGAACGCCGGGTTTGCCTGCGACTTCGTAGATGCTACGGGCCAATACGAACCTATTGCGACTGACGCGCTCTACCAATCCCAACGCAATCAGCCGTTCAGCCCGCGGTCGAAGGGCATCAGGGAGCCGCTGCTCGTGGAAAAGGGCGTTTATCACAAGAAAGTCGGCAGTTGCCATTGCCTCAAGCCGCTCGCTGCCGATTTTGTTGATCAGTGACAGCATTTTCCTATCGAGAACCAGGCCGTTCAGCGTAACGCTTACGAAGTTATCATCTGTACCCCGAAAGTCCGGAAGGGACTTCGCGTCTTTGATACTCAACTCATAGATGAGGTTCATGCCTTGGCCTGAACGCTCAACCAACCCGCAGAGCGCGAGTATCTCAGCGATACGGCGGTTGCGCGGCGATTGCCGGTCAAGGATATTGTCGAGTGTGACGCCGGTTGGGAGCCCGCCGGGGCTTTCAACCACAAGCCTGTCACGATACTGCCGGACGAACACGCTACCACTCAACTGGTAGTTTCGATGGCTGACCGCATTTAACAATACTTCGCGCACGACGCGCTCGTTGAACATCGGTATGTCGAAAACAAACAAACCCTCTTGATAGTGTTGTTTGTCGTTTCTCAGATTGATGAGTTCCCATATACGGTCGTAGCAGGCAAAGAAGCCCATGCGGAAGTCTTCGCGTTGCTGAGCCGGACCCGAAGCGTCCGACGAGCGGTATTCAAACACGATCTCCGACTGCGGCAGATGCTTTCCAAGTGCGGTACGCGTGCCGAGCAGCGCCAATGCCGCATAGGTTACACCATCTTCAGATATCGCCTCGCAATCGGAGAGCAGTTGCTTTACTGACAGAGTCTTAATGCGGGCGGTGCCGCTTTTTTCAGCCCATTTGCTACGGAAAGCCTGAATCGCATCCAGGTCCAGGTCCCTAATATCCGCACCAGGACAGACGCTACCAGAAAAGTCGAAACCCGTTTCGGCGTAAATGAGGCGTCG
>CAZMEF010000193.1:0-3784 GCA_964565305.1 uncultured Eubacteriales bacterium
TACCGCAGGAATAAGACGTCATGAGTCAACTCGCCCGCCTTTACCCTTCCATACCTCTCTGCTATAATGAACGGCAATTGAACAGGGTAAGATCCATGAGAAGGAGGAGTAAGAGGGAGTTCTCCTTAAAGAGAGCGAGACGTCTAGGTGGAAGTCTCGCAGGAAGAGCCCTCCGAAGGTCGCCTTCGAGATCCCGGATGAATCCATCCGGCGACAAGCCGCGTTAAGGCCATGAGAGCCGGTCGTCTCCCCTGCCACCGGGAGAGGGTCGGAAACAAGGTGGTACCACGAAAAAATGGCCCCTTCGTCCTTGTGATGAAGGGGCCTTGCCAATTCAAAACCGTGGAGGAGCAGGTGGTAAAGTTGGATAAGGCTTACGAACCCAAGTCCTTCGAGAGCAAGTGGTACGACTATTGGATGAAGCACGACATGTTCAGGGCGGAAGTGAAACCTGGGAAACCGAGGTTTTCCCTCGTCATCCCGCCGCCCAACATCACAGGATCGCTTCACATCGGGCACGCCCTTGACGAGACGATTCAGGATATCCTGGTTCGCTACAACCGCATGCTGGGGCTTGAGACTTTGTGGCTTCCGGGGACGGATCACGCCTCCATCGCTACTCACGC
The DNA here is from genome assembly GCA_964565305.1 of uncultured Eubacteriales bacterium. Classification (GTDB taxonomy): domain Bacteria; phylum Bacillota; class Sulfobacillia; order Fermentithermobacillales; family Fermentithermobacillaceae; genus DULO01. The sequence continues at coordinate 627 of CAZMEF010000193.1, forward strand.
AAAGCTGGAGGAGCTCCTTGCTTCTGAGGGCACCGACAGGTGGCAGCTAGGGCGGGAGAAGTTCCTTGAGAGAGCGTGGGAATGGCGCGAGAAATACGGCCACATAATCATCGATCAGCTGAAGGCGCTCGGCTCTTCATGCGACTGGTCGCGCGAACGTTTCACTATGGATGAAGGCTGTTCGCGAGCCGTCACCGAGGTGTTCGTGAGGCTTTACGAAAAAGGCCTCATCTACAAAGGCAACTACCTGGTGAACTTCTGCCCGAAATGCCACACCGTTATCTCGGATATAGAAGTAGAGCACGAAGAGACGGACTCTTTCCTCTGGTACATCAGGTACCCCCTTTTGGGAGCCGACGGAAAACCGAGCGAAACCGAGTATCTGCAGGTGGCCACCACCAGACCCGAATCTATGCTCGGAGACTCGGGCATAGCGGTCAGCCCCGGAGATCCGCGCTACGACGCGCTTTTAGGGCGCTTTGCGGTGTTGCCGCTTGTGGGTCGCCACTTGCCCATTTTCGCCGACCGGCACGTGGACCCCAAATTCGGCACGGGAGCCGTAAAAGTAACCCCCGCTCACGACCCGGACGACTTCCAGATGGGGCAAGAACACGACCTTGAGTTCATCAGCGTCATCGACACTCACGGGAAAATGACCGAGGCCGCGGGACGCTACGCGGGAATGGACAGGCACGAATGCCGCAAGAAAGTAGTTTCGGATTTGGAAAGCGCGGGATATCTGGCAAAGACCGAACCGTACAAACTCTCGGTGGGGCACTGCCAGAGATGCGACGAAATAGTCGAGCCGCTCATATCCGAGCAATGGTTCGTCAAGATGAAGCCCTTGGCGGGCCCCGCCCTGGACATCGTTCGAGACGGTACCGTGAAATTCGTGCCCGAAAGATTCCAGAAAATCTACATCAACTGGATGGAGAACGTTCGGGACTGGTGCATCTCGCGCCAGCTTTGGTGGGGTCACAGGATACCTGCCTGGTACTGCCAAGATTGCGGCGAAGTCATCGTCTCAAGAGAAGTCCCGGACGCGTGCCCTCGCTGCAAAGGCCCTCTCAAACAGGATGAGGACGTTCTGGACACGTGGTTTTCGTCGGCGCTTTGGCCCTTCTCGACTCTGGGGTGGCCCGACAAAACCGCGGATCTGGACTACTTCTTCCCCACCGACGTCCTGATCACCGGGTATGACATCATCTTCTTCTGGGTCGCGAGGATGATTTTCTCGTCAGTGGAACACATGGGGCGCGAGCCTTTCGAGCACGTCGTTATCCACGGGATGGTGAGAGACGGGCTCGGCAGGAAGATGTCCAAGAGCCTAGGCAATGGGATCGACCCGCTCGACGTCGTCGACAGGTTCGGCGCAGACGCTCTTCGACTGTCCCTCACCTCGGGCACATCCATGGGAAACGACATGCGACTTTACGACGAGAAACTTGAGGGTTCCCGCAACTTCTGCAACAAACTTTGGAACGCCAGTCGTTTCTGCCTTGCCCACCTGGACGGATTGGAGCCTCCGGCCGAGGCTCCTACCGCAAGCCCCAAAACCGTATCGGGCCGCTGGATCCTTTCGCGCCTGGAACGGACCATTCGCTTGGTGAAGGATTCCATGGGACGGTTTGAGCCCTCTGAGGCGCTGGGAGCGATCACGCAGTTCATATGGGATGAGTTCTGCGACTGGTACATCGAGATCTCTAAGGGCGAACTCGCCGATCCGAGCGTGGCGGCAGAAACCAAGGAGGTTCTCTGGCGCGTGCTTCGGGATTCGTTGGCCCTGCTTCACCCGTTCGCGCCTTTTGTGACAGAGGAGCTTTGGGCACACCTCCCCGGCAGAGGGCCACTCGACGACGCCGGGCGGAGCCTCATCGTCGCGCCCTACCCCGTGCCCGGCAAATACCCTGTTGACGCCGAGGCGGAAGCCGAGATGAACGCCCTCATAGCGGCCATTAAAGCCATAAGGAACATGCGGGCGGAGGTTAGCGTCCCTACAGGGAAGAAGGCCAAGGCTCTCATTGTGACGGATCGCCCCGAAGAATGGCGGACGCGGGCGAGGCACATCCAACGTCTTGCATGGGCTGAGCCGCTCGAAGTCATTGATAAGGGTGCGGAGCACGGACAAACACGACAAGCGCTTGCGTCCGCTGTGGCCGGGGCGGACATCTACCTGCCGCTAGAAGGAGTTATTGACCTGGATAAGGAGATAGCGAGGCTGGAAAAGACGATCTCTGATTTGTCCTTGGAAGTGGAGCGCGCCGGGACGCGACTCGATAGTCAGGAGTTCCTTTCGAAGGCTCCGCAGGAAATCGTCGAAACGCAGAGAAAGAGGTTCGTTGAAAACAAGGAAAAAGTCGAAAGCCTGAGCCAAAGAGCCGATGCGCTCAGGCGGGCGCGGGCGATGGGAAGGTCGGAGGCCCGATGGAACGGTTAACGGAAACATGTCAGCACAGCGATGTAACCGGCGATCTGAATATCGACGCAAGCGAAAAGTACGAATCAGCCCTACAGTGGGTCCATTCTACGCTCAAATTCGGCTCAAAACTGGGACTGGAACGAGTCCGGAGCCTGCTTGATATCCTCGGCAACCCGCAGGACCGCTGCGGGCATTTCCACGTTGCCGGGACAAACGGCAAGGGGTCCGTGACGGCAATGATAGCGTCCGTTTTGAAGGAAGCCGGGTACAGAACAGGCATGTATATATCTCCGTATCTCGAGGATTTCCGCGAACGGATCACGATAAACGGCGCAATGATACCGAAAGCCGACCTCGTAAGGTTGGTGGATAAGGTTCGACCCGCGGTGGACGACATGGTCGCCCGGGGCGAGGAGCACCCTACCGAATTTGAGATAATAACGGCCGCCGCCTTTCTCTACTACGCGGAAGAGGCGTGCGACTTCGTATCGCTTGAGGTCGGGCTCGGCGGCAGGTTTGACGCGACAAACACGGTGATCCCCCTGGTGTCGGTCATCACCACCATCTCGCTCGACCACACCGAAAGGCTTGGAAAAACCGTGGCTGAAATCGCCTTTGAGAAAGCGGGGATCGTAAAACGCGGCGTCCCTGTGGTGACAGGGGCGGTAGAGGATGAGGCCCTCGAAGTTATCTCGACCCGGGCTCGAGAACTGGGCTCTCACCTTATCACGGTCGGACC
>CAZMEF010000194.1:0-3782 GCA_964565305.1 uncultured Eubacteriales bacterium
GCTGATGTGGTGCGTGGCGGACCTAATCACGGCTGATGTGGTCCGTGGCAGACCTAATCACAGCTGATGTGGTACGTGGCGGACTTAATCATGGCTGATGTGGTACGTGGCGGACCTAATCACAGCTGATGTAGTCTCAGGCGGACCTAATCACGTCTGATGTAGTCCCGCGCCGACCTGGTCCCTGCGGGTCTAGCCTTGCGGCCGGCGCGGCCAGTCTACCCGGCGCTGTCGGTTTCGGTGAGAGGAGTTACTTTGGCATCCTGCGGGACTATTTGAATCCACGTCTGCCCCGGAGTCAACGAGACCTTCTGGCCCGCGTCGTCATAGAACAGCGTGACCTCGTCCAACGACGGTTTCTTCCACGTTCCCTCGATCAACCTGCCTCCAACGAGGCAGATGGCCTTGCCTTCGCCCACCATGGTGATTTCGAGGCGCCCCTCGGAGTCCAGCACCTTCGCTTTGGCGAACTGCACAAGGATGTTCGAGGCCACAATGGTTTCATCTGTTTCGAGATCCTTCTGCAAGAAGGTCCTGCTTCCGTCCGCCACGTGCCTTTCATAGCCGCCATCCACGTGTTTGTATGTAACTACATACCGGTAACCGTAATCAATGGAGAGGCCCGCGGCAGGAGATTCAGTCCAGTCGAAAAACTCGTACCTTGGTTCCGGGTCCGGTAATGCCGCAGAGGTTATGGTTCGCAGATTTGCGATACTCGTGTATAGATTATGAGGCATGTCCCTGGACCAGTCGCGCCAGTACAGGTCCGAACGGACCATCTCGTTGGCGTTCTTGATCTTCCATTCCGCAATCAGGCGCAAACCCTCGTTGTCTCCGCCGCAGTGGCTGAGTATGGCGTTCCACTCTCTTGCCAATATTGCGAAGTACGGCCTGGCGCTGCGGACAGGGCCCACAATGTCAGGGGACTGGCTATGGAACAGCGCAAGGAATCTTGTGATGCCGCCTTCTGCCGATATCTCATACACGATGTCCGCCTTGGCGAGATTGCTCTGGGGTCGGGCGCCAGGGTGGTTGTCGATAGACACCAAGACCGGGCTGCCCGTCTCCTCGCTCATGGGCAAGCCCGTTAGGGGCGACAAAGGGAGCTCGATGGGAGGTTCTACCGCCTCACCAGGATCGTCGGCCGAGTCCTCGTCAGGCTCCAGAATCGAAACGGGTGGAGCGACCGGCTTTTGGCAGCTCTGCAGTGCTAAGGCTGCCACCGCCAACCACATTACGACCAGTATCAAACGCATTCTCCGCTGTAAGGCGCTCCCGAACATAGTCGCGTTCCCCCCGAATTTGTGGACAAGAAAGTAGCCTTGGCGAAATCTGTATTGGCAATAGATCCATATCATTCTAGCAGGATGGGGCGGGCTTGACACGAGTTTTATCCTAAGGGGTGTAGGCATCATTCATGTTGCGGGGGGTCCCTGGGAATGCCCACATACGAGTACAAATGCCCCAACTGTGGGGTGTTTGAGGAAATACAGAAAATTACCGATGAGCCAAAAGAGTCGTGCCCTAGATGCGGAGCGCCGGTCAAGAAGCTCATAAGCCACAATGTTGGCATCGTGTTCAAGGGTTCAGGTTTCTACTGTACTGACAACCGCAAGGGCAGTGCCAAAGACGACGGGAAAAACGATAAGGCTGCCTCGTAAGTCGGGGCAGCCCTTCATGCCTTCAGCGATAATTGCCTGACTCAGTTGTCTGGGTCAGTCACCTGATAGTCTTCACAGCAGTGACTACTTACCCCTTACAGACCCGTCTCCTTGGACGACAAGGCTCTTTGAGAGGCCGATCACCGCTGATATCGGCAGCGCGCAAACGGTGCTCGTCCCCACCCCGTGGGCGGAGAGACGACTCTTGAGCGTGGCGATGATGGGCTCGGTAAGTTTTTTCTGTACGAGCATGAGCAACAGATCGCGCGGAGTGTACGACGCCGCTGACGCTCTAGAGTCCGAAGCCACTGCGCGGCGTCTGCTCTCAATGATGGTGCCGCCCGACGCCCCCGCGTCTCTGGCCCAGTCCATTACCTGTTCCGCGGTTCCGGTACCGACAGCGGCTATTATCATGTCGTGTTCCGCAAACACAATGCCCTCATCGGGAACTTCGTGAGGATCGACCTTTGGCGCGCCTTCCCCGCTTTCCCGATCAACCTGCTCTGCGAACCTAAACGAGGCCTTTAGCCCCCTCGAGTCCAGCACAGGGATCAAGAAGGCAATGCCGTGACCCGGCTGGTCCATATCCAGTCTGTGTCTAAGCGATTGGAGCGCCGCTTGCGCCCGGTCGGCAGGCACATAAGAAAAGACGATGGCCTTCTCGTCAAGCTCAAGTCCCAGATACGCCAGAACTTCAGAACGCGCCGTCCCTCTGCCTTGAGCGATGGTGACGCCAACCGCCTGATGGGCCCTGGCAGTCCGGGCAAGAAGATCGCCTTTTGCCCTACTCACAAACGCTATTAAAGCGTAGACAGCATCGCCACGGGGTTCCAGCGCCGCGAGCCGGCCCCTAGATTGTTTATCCTCTGTCATCCCAGGCTTATTCACTAGAAGCACCCCTCCCCGGTTCTGCGAACACCTTCTGCCTTGTCGTTGTCGCTCTGACCTAGAGGTTCCGTCACGGCATCCCCGGTGGAGCTGACTTTTTGTCCCCCGGTCTCCGGGAGATCATCCCCATTGTTCTTCGCCTCGCGACGTTTCCTGCGGATGGACATCGCTTCCTGTTCCAGCACGAGGGCCCTAGCACGCAACTCTGCGGCCTTCCTGAGCAAGGCGGCTTCCTCTTCCTCTATTTCGGCTTCGATCTGCGTCAGTGTGTCGTACTCGGCGCTTGTGCGTCGCCGCTTCTGTTCGTAGACCACGCCCAAGAGCTGGATTGCTATTAACGGGATCATGGCGATCATCGCCACCGCCCCGAAGGCGTCTGTAAGCACGTTCCTGTCAAGAGCGACACTTGCGCCCAAAGCGAAGGGTAAGACGAAGGTTGACGCCATGGCCCCGGACGCGACACCCCCGGAATCGAACGCGATGGCTGTGAATAAGGTATCCACGTGTTTCATCAGCAAGATCGCGACAAGGTATCCCGGAATCAAAAGCCACATGACCTGAAATCCCGTGAAGACCCGGAACATGGCCAGGCCGACCGCGACGGCTATGCCGATGGAAAGCGTGGCGAGCATCACTCGCTTGGGAATCAAACCTGCTGTAATCCTCTCGATCTGTTGGGTCAAAACCCAGACCGCCGGCTCCGCCAACACGACGACGAACCCCAGAAGAACCCCGACAGGGATAATGGACCAGTTGTGCGCTGATGAAGCCAACGCATGGCCAAGATAACTGCCGGTTGGCAGGAATCCGTAGTTTGCCCCGATCAAGAACAGCACTAGGCCCGCGTACGCATAGAGCACACCGAGGCCGATTCGGAGGAGGCGACTCGGGGACAGCTTGAACGTGCTGAATTGGAAACAAAGGAAGATGACTATCATAGGCGTAAGCGCCACGGCCACCTCTGCCATGACGGCCGGCAGAAGTCCCCCGATGCCCGATAAACCGGGCAGCTCGTACCGGATGTTCGCGAGGTCGTGCTTAGAAAAGACGCCGAGGATGAGGCAGGAGATTATGGGTCCAAGCGACATCAGGCCCACCAGTCCGAAGCTGTCTGCCTCTGAGACCTCTCGAGAATCTGAGCGGGCCTTCGCAAGCCCGATGCAGAAGGCGACCATGAACGGAACGGTCATGGGGCCCGTGGTGACACCGCCCGAATCAAACGCCACCGGGAGC
>CAZMEF010000195.1:0-3780 GCA_964565305.1 uncultured Eubacteriales bacterium
TACAGCTACCGGCCGGAGCCTTCTACATCGAGAGCAACCCTGTGGCGTCGGGGGTGGCCAAAGCGATGTCGGGGGAGTTTGGCGTGCCCTTCGTAGCAGTCGACGCGGTGCCTGACGTCTCGCGTCACGAGTTGAAGAACCTTAGGGTTGGCATTTATCAAAGGTACTGGGGCGGCAACATGGACGAAGGTTGGACCCGGTACGTACTCGACAAGTTTGAGTTCCCTTACGTAACGGTCATGGATGACGACGTAAAAGGTGGCAAGTTGGGCGAGATGATCGACATCTTGGTGATGCCGGGCGATCGAAGTAGGTTGATCGCGGGGCCCGACAACGTGCCCGAAACGAACCCCAGGGCGTGGCCTCTCCCCGAGATGCCTCCGGGATACAGAAGTGGTCTTGGCAAAGAAGGGCAGAAGGCAGTCGACGACTTCGTGAAAGCCGGCGGTCGACTGATTGCCATGGACACCTCATCTGAATGGGCCATCGAGACTTGCGGTCTGAAGGTCAGAAACGCGGTGCAGAACGCGAATTGGAGGGATTTCTACTGCCACGGGTCGACTCTCCACGTGAACGTTAGTAGCGACGACCCCCTTGCGTACGGGATGCCTCGTCGAGCCCTTGTCCTGAATATGGGTAGCCCCACCTTTGAGGTAACCGAGATGACCAGGCCGGAGGACTACAGGATCATCGCGGAATACCCGGAGGGCGACCTGCTTCAGAGCGGGTGGCTCATCGGAGAAGGCAAGCTAGCCAGGAAACCCTGTATGATAGCTGCCAAGTCAGGCGAGGGCGAGGTTATCCTGATAGGATTCCGGAGCCAGTTCAGAGCGCAAGCCCATGGGACGTTCAAGTTCTTGTTCAATTGTTTGATGTAACGGCTGCACCCCGTCGGGCTAGCGAACGTGGCGACACCCACGGGGCTATGCCGAAGTGCGCCGGATTCCACCGGTATGCACCGATAGGACCGGTTAGGGGCGGGCGTGGGCTCGCCCCTTCTTGCCTGCGCGGTTAGTCGGAGTCCGGCTCCCACGGTCCGCCGGACCTACCAAGCAGCGAGGCCGCCTCTTCCACTGGCAACGCATATGCCACATTGCCGTCGCGTCCCTTCATGGTCTCCGCCGCGCAAAGCGCGTTCAATATGGCTTCCTCAGTTGCCTCCGCCGCGGCCCGGAAGATCGGGTTGACCAGATCGTCGTGCATGATGGTGATGCTGGAATAGCCGTAGCTGAACGCAGACTCGTTCGATGTCGAGAACGCCAGGAAGAGGTCGCCTGAACTGCTGCTGCACCCACCGCCCAGTCTGCCGATGCCGATGGTTGCCCGGCGGCAGACCTTCGACAACTGATGAGGTAGAAGAGGGGCGTCGGTGGCGATGATAACGATGATTGAACCCACCCCCGCGAGCGGCCCGCGGGCACTCGGAGGCGATCCGGAGGAGCTCACAGAAACTCCACCGGCGTTTGCGGCGGATCCGCCTGCCTTCGAGACCCTCCGGCCCTGTAGTTCCGCCATGGACACGCCGTTGATCTGGAACCACTCGGCGGAGCCGTGATTCGCTTGCACAAGAACCCCCACTGTGTAGCCGCCGGCCTCGGCCGGAAGGACCCGCGAGGCCGTGCCGGTGCCTCCCTTGAAGCCGTGGCAGATCATACCCGTTCCGCCCCCCAAGTTGCCCTCGGCCACAGGGCCGGATTTGCACGATTCCAGCGCTTCGAGCACGTGAGTGGATTTCACATGAAACCCGTTGATGTCGTTCAGAAAGCCATCGAAAGTCTCTCCCACTACAGGATAGAAAAAGCCGTATCCATCGATCTCCCGGCCGTCGATCGCTAGGGGATAGAAGAACCGGTTCTCGATCATCCATTTGGCCGTCGTGTCCCTGACGATTCCGACGCTGTTGGTGTTCGTGATCATTACCGGGCCGTGAAGAAAGCCCGAATCATCGATCCAGTGGGTCCCGGTCAGTTCTCCGTTTCCGTTCAGGTCGTGCCTGCCCGCGAAAACGGCGCTCCGCCTTCGGCCCCGCGGAAGAATTGCTGTCACACCGGTGCGCGCACAAGGGGTGGAAACTTCCCCCGGCGCGCCCGGTTCACCGAATATGACGGTTGAGAAGCCCACTTCGACGCCGCTCACATCGGTGATGGCATTCAGCGGGCCGGGATTTCCGGGAAGCTTGATACCGTAATCTCTCGCGCGCTTTCTCGTAGCCATGTAGATCGCTTCCTTTCCGTTAACGAGCCGAACCTTTTGGATTTCGCGAGTCTAGTTATAGATTGAACAAGCACACAGCATTCTCCTGGAACGCGCTCTTCAATCTGCCGTCAAACGGCGTATCGCGGACGACGCTCACGGCTTTTTCACAGCTCCGCGCTTCAAAGATCAGGCCGGCGGTCTAGGGATGACGACAAGGACTAGCCCTCGGAAACGGCGAAATCCTTGAGGATCGCGGGTCCCGGGAAGTCGTCGAAGAGGTGATCCAAAGGCGTGTTTGCAACGCAACAGATTCGTTCCATGCTACACGAGATGCAAGAGGCTTATTCCAAGAGAGAGGCCGGAAACGTCGACGCGCTATGTCAGTCCTTGTTCGGGTCCAACGAGGAGCCGCTTGTTATAGGAGCGGGCAGTGACGAGTGGTTCTTTGGGCTCAACGAGGTGAAACGGCTCTTCTTGTCCGACTGGGCGAGCTGGGGTGATGTATCATTGAATTTCGATACCCTAAGGCACGAACTCGTTGACGGTCGAGGATGGTTCGTCGTGCGTGGAGGTGTCGTCTACCAGTTCAGCGATTCCACCGAAACTGATTCCCGTTTCATCCGGCTCAGTCGGGAAATCTCCGGACAAGACAAGCCCGCGGTGGCCAGAGCCGGGGACATCTTATGGCTGTTGTCACACCTGCTGCATCGAAGGGGGAGCAGCCCCCGGAAATACCTTTGGCGCTTCACGTTAAGCGGGATGTTCGAGGGGTTTGGAGGTGTCGATCCCGAGCTGAATATACAAAGTCTGCAGTTTGCTTTGCCGGCAGACTCCACGTATCCTGACGATCGCATAGGAAAGGTGGGGTGGGAGCGTGATAGCTATGAGAAGGTCAGTGCCCTCATAGCGGAATGGAGGGAAGCTCGCAAGGGAGAGTCGTGCCGCTTCGAGCAGGCTCTGTCCAGGTGGCACAAAGATGACGGTGGGATCGAGTGGCTTGCGGACGGGCAGAAGCGATTCATGGGTTTCGATGGGGAGATGCGTGATTCCGATAATTTCCTCACCCAACTGAGGGTCCTGAAGGACCGTTGGCAGATTGACCTTCAGCCCCAGAATCTTATGGTGCGCGAAGAATCCGGGATGGTCCGGTTTTACGGGCTCGGCCTGCTTCAACGCCAACTCCTGCTCGATAAGGAGTTGAATTACGTGTTGGAACGTATCCAAAGCGGCGCGTACGGCGATGACGGCAAAGATACCCTCTTTCGGATCAGAAGGGATTTGTGCCGTGTGCTAAAAGAGGCCGGGACCGGCGGCGACATGGTCACGCCTTATCGCGTGGAGGGGCTCGGCGACGTCGTGGGACACCGGCTGTTCATGCGGTACTTCCATCTATCTGCGCCGTACAGTTACGTATTGGAGCAGAAGACAGATGACGCGGAAGTTTCTTAAGAGGCGCAAGCCTACGGCCGTCGGTCCAGGTTGGTGACACGCTTCCTCTCCCTCTCGCAGTCACACATTATGTAAATCGTGACTATTATGGTGAACCGGGGAGGAAAAGACTACGCGGTGCAGCGGAGTTCATCC
>CAZMEF010000196.1:0-3737 GCA_964565305.1 uncultured Eubacteriales bacterium
CCGATACGCCGAGCATGCCGATACGCCGAGCATGCCGATACGCCGAGCATGCCGAATTCGGGCGCCTCTGAACTCATATTGAACTCATAAGGAAGGCCGGTCTGACGACCGGCCTGATCAAAATTCCTATTGATGCCTATTAGACCTGCTTAGAGCCTGTTTGATGCCTTTGCGCTTCCTGCTTGATGCCGGATCACTACCGGGTCGGCGGCAGAGCCCGGCCGGTACCCGCTCTACCAGTCAATTTCCGCCTTGTAAGTGTTCTTCTGCATGTCAAAAAACCAGAAAGTGTACCTACCAGGAGGGCTCATTGCCGGGAAATACACGTAATTCGACTCGGCCATGGCGCCCTCGCGCGGGCTGTACGGCTCGGTCTTCTGACCGTTGTACGAAAACACCCCACTGCGAAGTGTCTTGGTGCTGGCGTCCATAGGCTGACCGTCAACCATCAGTTCGAACCTCTGGCTGCTCTGGCTGCCGCCCGTGACCTCCCCCACCCTCACTAGTTCCGCCATGATGGTCGGTTGGAGCACCGGTTCGGCGATCTCGCCCTCATCAGGGCGAATAACGTACATGACCTTACTGATCCACGCCTTGTAGAACTGATCCGCCGGGTACATCCGGCGAACCTCATCGTTGGTACCGGCGGCCGAATCGTTCACGATGACGTACTCCCTGCCGTCCCTCCAGGTGAACCCGCGGACGAGCACCAGGTGGCCGGCGGTATAGTTGATGGGAACGCCCTCGACCTCAGGCTCCGTCCTTCCCTTATACCCCGGAGTGCGGTACTTCACGCTCACAACCACCGGGTTGCCGTTGACGATCTCGGTTTTCACAGGATACCAAGGGTCAACGTCGGGGGCGACCACACCGTAGGCGACGTAAGCCTGCATACCGTGGGTGGCCGCGTAGGCGACATTGAACGCCCAGTTGCCGAACATATCGCCGACGTAGTCGTTCACGCCCCAGGCCGTCTCATCAGGCGAAATGTCGACGCCGTGGTAGCCGAGGGCCATTGCCACGCTTGTCGGACTGCATATGGAAGAGGCGATTTTCATGTACCGTGTCTGCTGCGAGTACGTCGGGACGTTCAAATCCTTTTCCAATTTGGCCAGGTCCGGGGCGTTATCAGGAATCACCACAGGTATGCTTTGATCCTTCAAGGAATTGCGGATTGTGCATGCCACCAGCGTAACCTTGGGCGAGGGCTCGGAGGCCTGCTCCCCGGCCTTGTGCAAGATCAACCGGTACTGGAACAGATCCGCGGTCTCCCCCATTGTCCCTTTGACGTAGAGCTCGTCGGTGGCCACCCTGGCAACCGGATCGTCCGCTTTGGCCCTTATCGCCGACCCCGCCATAGCAGGCCTTCGCTCTTGGTCAATGAACGCGGTGGAACTCCAGTTGCCCCAAGAAAGCCACTCAGACCACTTCGGACCGTTCGGCGACTGGGCGTAGACCCGGCCCTGGATCTCCACGTAACTGCCTTTTGGCGTGTCAGCGTTCCAAGACAAAATCATGTACTCGAACGGCGCGGTGCGGTAGACAGGAGAAGTGTACGTCCCCTGACCTGCCTTCGAAACTACGGCAATGGCGCCATTTCCCACGGCTGTGGTTTCGGTTGAGTCGTGTTCGCCGCAAAAATCGTCGGCCCTTGTGAACAGAAAAGTATTTCCGGGCAAAGTAGCATCGGGCTCCCCTTTCGGCGGTTCAGGTTCGTTCGGCTCTTCCGGCGTCACGGGAGGCTGCGGTTCGGGACCCGTTGCCTGGGGGTCAGTGGCTACCGGTTTCGCGCATGCGGAAACAAGTAGGGCGAAAAATACTAGGGCAAAAACAAGCACAGCTGCGAGTATGGCCAACCTTCTCATGACGTTTGGCGCTCCTTTCCAAAGCAAGACCGCGTGGCACTACTACGTATTCAGTACCTATGCGACTTCGGGTGCAACTTCGACGTCGGCCAGAAAACATCCTATTGGGAAGGATCTTCGCTGCGCGCGTGACCGGGACGTTGGCGGACGCCGGCGACCAAGCGGCCGGGGACGTCGCTCACCACACCTATGCCTCGCATGAGAAACTCCTGCGCGATGGGCAGATCGTTGATCGTCCACACGATGGTTCTGTGGCGATACGGAGCATATGCTTCGTCAACGTACGTGTAGTGCGGCTTAAGGTAATCGGCCTGGCTCGCGTAGACGGAAATTTCGCTCGGGTGATGAGAGTAGATGAAACCGATAGGAATGCCAGGTTGGGCAAGTTTGAAATCCAGCGCCGCCCGATGCCAGAAGGACGACACGAACAGCTCGGTGCATCCGGATGCTCGGATTGTCTTGCCAACCATGGGGAAATCCGAAGGCTTCTTCACCTCGATATCCAGGAGCTTCCCGTAGGAACGGACAAGCGCGAGGGCGTCTTCCAAAGTTGCCAAAAGTTCGCCCATCACCCTGACTTCCCTCATGGAAGAGGTCGTCAGGCTCTTGATCGCAATATCCTTGCCGGTCAGCCGCCGGAGATTGTCGTCGTGAGACAGGACGAGCACTCCATCTGCGGTGCTGCGGACATCGATCTCAACTCCATCGGCGCCGTTTCGAAGGGCGTAGTCTATCGCCCGGAGGGTGTTTTCGGGATACGACGATGACCCCCTGTGGCCGATTATCACGCTCATACGCGAACCGCCCCCGTACTCTATCTGACTACGAACACCGAGCATTTGGCGTAGTTCGTCACCTTGTAGGCTACGCTACCGAGGAGGATCCTCTCGGCGGCGGTTTTTCCGATGTGCCCGAGCACAATGAGGTCGATCCCGTTGTTCTCGGCATAGTCCACAATCTGGTTCGCAGGACTGCCGATCCGGATCACCTGCTCAAATTCAACTCCGGCCTTTTGCGCCAGCTGGCCGCAACGGTTTAGCCGGGCCTCAAAAGAGGCGCGAACTGCATCCAGCAGTTCTGGCACGACCACAACGCCTGATTCGTCCACCCATGTCAAGGCGGAGTGGTCGATAACAGACATGCCCGTAAGTTTGGCTCCGAAGACCTTAGCCAGCTCAACCGCCCTAGCCATCACCTTTTCCGCAAAAACAGAGTTGTCGAGGGCCACAAGCATGTTTTTCACCATATGTTTGTCCTCCGATCTGGTTCCCACCACAATTTTAGGTGTTAGTGTCAAGCGGCCGCAATGGGGTCGGGGCTGGTGTATCGGATCTTGTTTGTGGGATCTTGTCTGTCGGACCTGGCAAGCGACGCGCGAGCCGCAGAACTGCGGGATGCTGAAATGCGAGTCGCGGAACTGCGGGGTGCTGAAATGCGGTTGCCAGGCTCGCGGTGCTGAACTGCGAGATGCATCGTGACGGCGGAACCGCCATTCTGTACAATCTCCTTGTGTTGCCTCACTGGGCGGGCCCAGTGAAGGAACTACCGGGTGAATCGGGAGAAAACTGCCGAAAATCACGCTGATCTGGAGGCTCCCAAATGCAGATAACGATCCGCAAAGCGCAAGAGAGTGACCGCGAACGACTGGCTGTCGTGGAGAAACTGGCCACTCCGGGCCTTCAGTATATCCCTCTGGTATTTGACGAGTTCAAGGACGATGAATCCGGCGATTTCGCCGTTGTCGAAGCCGACGGCGAAGTGGTGGCGTGCGGCAAATTCACCGTCGTACCTGACGGCTCCGCATGGCTTGAAGCCCTTCGGGTGATCCCCAGCCACCAGGGCCTAGGGATAGGCAAGCTGTTCTACCGGCGC
>CAZMEF010000197.1:0-3694 GCA_964565305.1 uncultured Eubacteriales bacterium
ACGCGGGGATACGATGGGCCCGCCCGCAGACAAAGAATAGGCGGTGGAACCGGTCGGCGTGGAAATGATCACCCCGTCCGCGAAGTATGTATCCACCTCGAGACCGGAGACTTTGAGCGTCAGGACAGTCATACGTCCGTAAGGCCCCTTGACCACAGAGGCCTCATTCATGGCAAGGCTTGAAAAGACGATCTCACCGCTTCGAAGCACCTCTGCCCTCAAAGCGCAACGCTTGTCCTCTTTCGCCTCGCCTTCAAGGAAAGCCGGAAGGGCGTCAAAGAGCTTGTCAGCCTCGATTTCCGTGAGGAACCCGAAGTGCCCCAAGTTGACCCCAAGGAGTGGAACCCCGCGAGAACCGATGGTCCGGGCCGCCCCAAGAAGAGTTCCGTCTCCGCCCAACACGATCGCGAATCTGACCGCGCCGGACCATTTGGCAAGGGGCAATCCTCTATCTTTCCTATCGAGAAGAGAAGCGACGCAAGGAGGCAAACAAGCGCCGTAGCCCTTGTCGTCGAGCCAATCCAACAACAAGAGAGTGGCCTCTCGGGCTCCCTCTTTCGTCAGGTTAGGATAAACCCCAACAGAACCCGGGGCCTTGTCCATCATTTTTGCCTCCCGAGCGCTCCGGCTATCCTTTCAGCCATGGAAAGCGCGTCCAACCCTACCGTTTTCCGTAGCACGTCCATGTTTCCGTGAGAGATGAACGATGCAGGCAGAGCGATCTTATGGATGCCTCGCGTATCTTTCGGCCTGTCCGCAAGGGCGCTCGCCACCTCATCCCCAAGCCCCCCCGCGGCCACGTTCTCTTCGGCGATAAATAAGGGTCCCACACGGGCCAATTCCGCCATCAGTTCGAGATCGAGCGGTCGCACGAAGCGGGCATTCACAACCCCGCACGAAATCCCCTTTTCCTTAAGTATTTCGCCGCACCGGACAGCCGGGGCTACCATGCTGCCGAGCGCGATCAAGTGCGCGTCCCTGCCACTCGTCAAAACCTCGGCCTTGCCTACTTCGAGGACAGAGGGACAATGAAGCGCATCTTCGTACGGCGCCCCTGTAGCGCGGCCCCTGGGGTACCTAATGGCAACAGAGCCATCCATCCTAAGCGACGTATACAACATATTCACAAGTTCTCGCTCATCTTTCGGCGCCATGATCGTCAGACCAGGCACGGGCCGAAGGTAACTGAGGTCGAACTCGCCATGGTGAGTTTCGCCGTCTTCCCCCACTATCCCTGCCCGATCGATAGCGAACACCACCTTGAGTCCCTGCTGCGCGACATCCTGGATAATCTGATCGTAGCCTCTTTGGAGAAAAGTCGAATAGATGGCCACCACCGGCAAAAGCCCCGCTTGGGCCAACCCCGCCGCATATGTGACGGCATGACTCTCGGCGATACCCACGTCGAAGAAGCGGTCCGGATAGGCGTCGCGAAACTCCCCTAGGCCCGTTCCGTCCGACATGGCGGCGGTGATCGCCACAATGCGTTCGTCCTGGCCCGCGAAATGGGTTATAGCCTGCCCGAAGACTTTGTTCCAAGAGATTGTCCCGTTGGAAGGTACGATCCCGACCGTCTTGTCGAACGGTCCGGGGCCGTGGTACTTTTCGGGCTCCGCCTCAGCGCGAGCGTACCCCTTCCCCTTCTTGGTGACCACGTGAACTATCACAGGCTCGCCTATGGACTGGGCTTTCTTGAATACCCTTTGCATGGCTTCTATATCGTGGCCGTCTATCGGTCCGTAATATCTGAAACCAAGGGATTCAAACCAGGATTCGGGGAAGAGAAAATGCTTCAGTCCGCCTTTGAGCCTTCTTAGCAATGTCACAGTTCGTTTTCCGAGAGCGGGCATGAGAGCGAGGGCCTTCTGGAATCTGGCCTTGGTGGACCGGTACAGGGGCGCCAATCTCAAGGTGGTCAGGTAGTACGACATTCCTCCAACGTTCTCGGATATGGACATGGAGTTGTCGTTGACGACCACGATGAGGCGGGTGCGGAGTTCGCCCGCATTGTTGAGCCCCTCATAGGCCACGCCTGAAGTGAGCGCTCCGTCGCCTATGACGGCCACGATGTTCTCGCTGCCGCCCTTGAGATCTCTGGCCTTGGCGAGTCCCAAGGCATATGAGATGGAACCTGAGGCGTGACCTGTATCGTAGATGTCATAGGGGCTTTCCTGGCGCTTCGGGTATCCCGAGAGTCCTCCGTACGTCCTCAACGTGTGGAACTCCGCGAACCTGCCCGTCAGAAGCTTGTGAGCGTAACTTTGGTGACCGACGTCCCAGACAATCTTGTCGTTCGGTGTGTCGAAGGAAGTGTGCAGCGCCAAAGTTAGTTCCACAACCCCCAAGGATGAGGCCAGGTGCCCTCCGTTGGCAGATACCGTGTCTAGGATCGTTTCCCGGATTTCACGCGCCACCGACTTCAGTTCCGTGGCCCTAAGGCCCCGGAGATCGGAAGGGGACTTAATGTCTTTGAGTCTCAATGTCATCTTTGTTTTTTCGTCCTCCCAAGCACCCGGCCGATGTGGTAGCGGACCTTGCCAAGTGAAAGGATGATGACTTCAGCGTACTTCAAAGCTATCGGTTTGAATAGGGCTTTGCCGCCGACCATCAACCCCGACGCCAGCCCGACGAGCACCCCGCCGGAGGCGTACCTGCTTATGCCGGGGTGATCCGCTTGTACCCTGAACCCGATGGCCAACGCCAAAGCCCCGGCGATAGTCGCGGCGACATCCCCCAGTACGTCGCTAAAGACGGACGAAACGCGAGACGCGTTCCTTACGAACCAAAGCGCCTCTTTTGCTCCGGTGACGCGTCGAGATGCCATTGCCAAGAGCGGCGGTTGCTTCGCACGCGCGCTGGCTATCCCAAGCCCATCGCTGAATATGCCGAGCGCGATGACTGACAAAACGGCCGGCACCCCTACGCCTAGAGCGATGTCGCGGGACGTTCCTTCAAAGGACGCGTTGAGCGCGTAACTCAACGCGAAAGCGCCGAAACCCAGGCTGAACACTTCGAGGATATGCCCCATCACGCCGCCCGACTTTTTCCTAGTCGGTTTTGAAGTAGATTCTTTCTGGCGCTTTTGAGGTTGCGGAACCGCCGGTTTGCGCTGCACGTGAAGTAATGATCCGCCTCCGAGGGGCAGCGTTAGCGGTGAATCTTGTGACTTGAGGTCTAGCAGGCTTTCCCGGTGGCCGACCTCCGCTTTCGCGAAAGGCGGTTCCCCTTTGAGGCCACCCTGCGACGTTTCCGCGCGCAGCGCTAGATCACCACTTAGTGCACACCGTAACCCCGCAAACGCCCACTTTGGACAGCCTAGGAGATTTCCTCGAAGGCCCCCGCTCCTAGCCTCTCTTGCGCACCGCGCTTTCAGGACAAACCTTCCTGCGCGGCCACTCAAGGCAGGCCATTGGTTTAACGAACGCCTAGGGGCCAAAAATCTTGGCAAGACGACGGCCGGTCTATCTACAACTACAGACAAACTCGTGGCCTGCTCTAGCCAACTGACCCCACGAAAAGAGGGATTTTCTTCCCCGCTCTAGCCTACATGCCGTTGTAGGTTACCCTCTTTTCCTTCTCCCTAAAGAAACCGGAAGCTGGGCGCAACCGGCCCCAACAGGGCGATTAGGCATAGCCCGCGACGGATTTTTAGCCCCGCCTTTGGAGCGGGAGAGCCTACTAGAATACTGCGCCC
>CAZMEF010000198.1:0-3673 GCA_964565305.1 uncultured Eubacteriales bacterium
TCGCGGCTTCAACGGCGCCGCGCATGACGTGGGAAACTTCACTCTCCCGGCCCGGAGCGACTTCCAAAACGGCTGTGGCCCTTTCCGCGACTATGTTGGCGCGCTCGCCACCGGAAATCTCCGTCAACCGGCAGACTGCCCCGCCCGATATTTCATCCGGCAACCGGACATCGGCAAGGATGTTCATGCTGCCCTTCTCGGCGAACACGAGCGGAAAGGCCGCGTCGGGCGAGAAACCGTATGTAGGTTGCTCCTCGACCTGGAAATAGTGCCTAACGCAACGAAATCCGGACTCCTCGTTGCCCCCGACAACAAGCCTCACGCGCCTTTTCAGCGGGGCGGGGGCTTCTTGCAGGGCACGCATGGCAAAAAGCGTCGCCACGGTCGGACCCTTGTTGTCCGTAGTTCCCCTACCGTAGATAACTCCTTCGTGCAGCTCGCCGAAGGGATCGTGGTCCCAGCCCGTGCCGGCAGGTACGATGTCCACGTGGCTCAGCGCCATCGCCATCTCTTCACCCGAGCCAATTTCCGCGTGGACGGCGTACCCATCCACGTTTTTGGTGGTCATTCCGTGCTTCTTTGCCTCGTCGAGAACGTACGCCATCGCCCGGTCCACTTCGATTCCAAACGGTTTGTCACCGACGGCGTCCGTCCCGACGCTGTTAATCCGCAGCAGCCCCAAGAGCGACTTCACCATTTCGTCCTTGTGTTCGGCTATCCATGTGTCCAAGAAAGCCGAAAAAGCCTTGTCATCCATTACTGATCACGTCCTTTTTCGAATTCCGCCTTTGCGCGCGCCAGGAGATCGGGATCTGTGATGAGGTCTATGGCGGTGTGGGCCATGGATTTGGCGGACAGATAGAGCGCCTCGTGACCTCTTTGAGAAGCGGAGGCCTCACAGAACTCCCGCGAGTGACCCGCCACCCCCACCGGCGCTATGCCGATGTACGCGTTACAAGACGGCACAACCCTGCTTACGTCGCCGAAATCGGTCGACCCCTTTCCGTCCTCGATCTCCGGCACCGTTTCTTCGCCGAGAGCGTTCAGATTGTCGAGGAATGCCCGGGAAATGGCGTTGTTCGGGACCCTTGAGAGGTAACCGTCCTGTTCCTCAACTTCGAGCCGGCATCCCGTTGCGAGAGCGCCCGCCTCAGCGCAATCTTTCACCCGCTCGGATACTTTGGCCAATGTTTTTAGAGAGAACGATCTCGCGAGATACCGCACCTGCGTGTGGTCGGGTATTATGTTGACGGCATCGCCTCCCAAAGAGATCATGCCGTGCATGCGGACGTCTTCCGGAACATGCTGTCGAAGACACGCTACGGCGTGAAAGAAGATGTTCACGGCATCGAGCGCGTTGATTCCTTCTGTAGGGCTGGCGGCGGCGTGAGCGGGTTTGCCGTAGTAGTCAAAGGTGAACGAGTGAGTGGCCAGGCTGCGACCGCCTATGCGCGATTTTCCGGAAGTCGGGTGGATCATTATGGCCGCGTCCACATCCTCGAATACGCCGGCCTTGACCATAAAGACCTTGCCTCCGCCGCCCTCCTCGGCCGGCGTCCCCAAAACCAACACTCTACCCGGGATGCCCGATCCTTCCAGAGCCTTCTTTAGAGCGGCCCCCGCCCCTACTGCCGACGTCCCTATAATATTGTGGCCGCACGCATGGCCGACAGCAGGCAGGGCATCGTATTCTGCCAGGATGGCCACCGTCGGCCCGCCCTTGCCGGATACGTACTCGCCGGTGAAAGCCGTCTCCATGCCTGCCGAGCCCCGTTCGACCTTGAATCCTTGATCTTCAAGAAACGAGGAGAGCCATGAAGCAGCCTTCACCTCCTTGAACGCGAGCTCGGGATTTGAGTGGATGCTGAGACTGATCTCTCGAAGCTTCTCCTGCAGCGCTTCCACAGCTTCGGTTGCTTTACTCTTCAACGTTTGCGAACCTGGTCTCGTCATCTTGTCACGCGCAGTGCGCTATTCTCCTTCCCGCCTTGTTATAGTCCAAAGGAACCTGATCCACCCGTAGTCTTCCTTTTCGCGCCCTGAAAACCCTTTCGTCACCTGAAAGCGACAAAGAGCCGGACTCCCCTCGGAGCCCGGCTCTGCTCAGCTAGCCCGCTGCGTTAGGACCCCGCCGGCCCTCTCGTCGAAATGCGGATCTCCTGTGCCTTCTGGCTTTTGAGCTTGATCCTTACGATATCGCCGAGGCGCAGTTGTTCTGCTGATAGGGTCTGAGTGCCAAAGGTGATCTTCACATCGCTTTGAAGCGTGATGGACGTCACCGTTGAGCCCTCTTCGACTATTATGATCCTGCCGTCGACGCTGACGCCCAAACCGGTGATCTTGCCACCGGTGTCGCCCCACGTATCCTTTATGTCCGTAAGAGTGACGTGGGTACAGACGTTATCGGCTATGGTCAGTCCGACCGTGAAACCGAACTCCAGTTGATCTAGGGAGATGGCCGCGGCGCCAGTACTGGCGGTCGCGTCGTCCGCTAACGCCACGGTGTAAAGCGTTCCATCAGGTTTCCTTATCGTGATGCTGGACTCACCGGTGCTCAGCAACAGGGCCACGATGGTGCCGCTCACCGTGTCGGCTCCGCGGCTTTGGATCCTTACTTCGGTCGCCTTGTTGTTGACGAGCGCTATTCTGACGGCGTCCCCCAGCTGCAACTGGCTGGTTGTGGCCAGCGTGCTCGCAAATTTGATGACGACATTGCTGGCAAGCGTGATAACCTTTGAAGTCGAACCGTCCTTTACGGTGATGGTCTTGGCCGTTGAGGTTTGGGTCATGCCGATTATGGTCCCGCCGGTGTCTCCCCAAAGGGCACCGCTGCCCCGGGACGAGATGTCCACCCGTGTGCCCACCCCGTTGGAAACAGTAACGACCACGACGTCGTTATACTGGATTTTGTCGGCTGTCAAAGTTTGGCTGCCATACTTCACTAGAACATTCGGATGAAGCAGTATGGTATATGTGGTGCTTGTGCCCGATTTTAGCGACAAAGAAGTGCCGGAAGTGCTGACCGTTATACCGCTGACTTTCCCGCCGACGGTTGAGCCGGTTAACACGCCCCTTGTGACTCGTGTTCCTTTGCCGTTCTCCACTTTGACGGTAACCCTATCCCCCAACACCAAGTTGGAAAAGGATATGGGAGTGTTGCCGTCTTCGATAACCGCGTTTGATGCGAGCGTCAGCGTCACTCCCGCGGTCTGCCCGCTAACCTGAAGCGTCAAGGCGGGCGGCGTGGCGATGGCTATGATCTCTCCGGTGTACTCGTCCCCCGCAACTCCCCTGCTCTTGATGATTACAAGCAGCGCGGTTCCCGAACCGTTGGTCAGGACTTCGATCTGATCGCCCGCCCGAATGTCACTTCTGGTCGCTTTCTTGTTGCCCAGCAAGATAAGAGCATCGTTTGAAACGGTAAGCGTGACCGTGCCACCTGACGACTTGGCGAGTTTCAAACTGCCGGATACGAACGAGGTTACCTGACCGGTCACGATGAACTGGTTCGCGGGCAGTTCCGCCTCGATGAACCGCGACAGAATAGCCGCCATTTCCGCCCTGGTGACGGCTCGCCTCGGCCTGAAAGTCCCATCATCGTAGCCCTGGAAAAGCCCCATTGAGACTGCCTCTGCCACGTACCCGACCTTTTCGGAGTTGACGTCTTTCCTAT
>CAZMEF010000199.1:0-3609 GCA_964565305.1 uncultured Eubacteriales bacterium
GCCCGGTCGGGCTCGCCACGCTTGCCGCCTGTCTCAGCGAGGACCCGGGCACCATAGAGGACGTGTGCGAACCGTACCTTTTGCAGATAGGTTTTCTTGAGAGGACCCCCCGCGGGAGAAGCGCCACACCCCAAGGGTTGGAGTACGTCCGCAAGGGCGGGATATCGCGCCAGGAAAGGTTGTTCGACCGGCCTTGAAAGTGCTGCTGGACGTCTGTTGTGCCCCGTGCGCCACGTTCCCTTTCCGGTTCCTGCAAAGCCAGGGTCATGCCGTGACGGCGTTTTTCGCCGACGCGAACATTTATCCTGAAGAGGAACTTGCCAAGAGACGCGATGTTTTCATATCCTGGGCGGATTCCCTGGGGCTTCCCCATCGGGTGGTCCCCGTGAATCACGCGGATTGGGTCCGCGCGGTCAGTGAGGACGCCAAAAAGCCCGCCAGGTGCCGCCTCTGCTACCGCTACAGGGCGCGTCTTGTCGCCGGCGAGGCCGCCAAACTTGGCATGGAGGCGTTCACCACTAGCCTTCTGATTAGTCCGTATCAGGACCATGAAAGCGTCAACGAAGCGATGGAAGAGGCAAGTAGGGCTTTCGGGGTACCTTTTCTCTACCACGACTTCCGGAGAGGCTACATCCGGAGCAGGGAGATGGCGCGGGGCACCCACCTTTACATGCAGAAGTATTGTGGATGCGAATGGAGTCTGAGGGGGGAATAGCGTTGGATGCGGGCCAGTTCGGGCGGTGGTTGATGATCGCCGGAGCGGTGGCGGTCATCCTCGGCGCCGTGCTCCTTTGGGGCGGCCGGTACCTCCCTTTGGGCAGGCTCCCCGGAGATATCCGTATCGAAAGGGACAACTTCAAGTTTTACTTTCCGGTTACGACGTGCGTGGTCCTGAGCATCGTGATAAGTCTGATTCTAAAACTCGTGAGGCGGTCATGAAGAAACTACGTTTTGTCCTCGCAGTGGCGGTGTTTTTTGGCCTCTACGCCGGCGCCCCGGTTCCGGCATCATCTCAGCCGGCGCCGCCGGTCGTCCTGATCGGGCTCTTCACCTGCAGCAGAGTCACTTTTTCCAGTGGCGGGCCTTACACGGTTGAGGGACCTGCCGGGCCCGTACAGGTTGCGGGCGGGACTGAGATCACCTTCACGGTCGCGGGGGCCTCGGGCATAGCGGTTCAAGGGTCAGGGGCCGACGGGTCGGGATTGGCGGGCGGGGGAGGCCCCTTCCGGCTGAGCCCGAGCGTCTTTGGGGGTGGCTCCACCATAACAGTGGTCAGCCACGCGGGCGCGGACATCTATCAGCAGGGCAACACGTTTTCGGGCCAGATCGTAATCACGGCGGGGGACGGGGGCCTGCTCCATGTCGCCAATGTGGTGGATGCCGAGGAGTACGTCCGGTCTGTGGTTTCATCCGAAATGCTGGATTCCTGGCCTGCGGAGGCCCTAAAAGCCCAAGCGGTGGCCGTCAGGTCATATCTCGCTTACCGCTGCAAAATGGCGGGATGCGGCTACCTGGGGCTTCCCGATTTCGACAACTTTCGCGCGCTCACGCCGGAGTGCATACCGATTTGGTCCAACGACCAGGTTTATAAGGGCGCATCGCCTGTGAAGCTGAACTGTTCGAGGGCGACGGACCTCACCAAGGGAATGGTGCTGACATATGGGGGCGCTCCGGCGGCGGCCTACTTCCACGCGTCGGCGGAAGGGATGACCGAGGACCCCGCCTACGTTTGGGGAGGGAGCTACCCCTACCTGGTGCCGGTGTCAGAGGACCCGTACGAGTCCGCGTACGCGCTCTGGAACGCCGAATACACGAAATCCGAACTGACATCCTTATTGCGGCCGTTTGGCCTTATAGGGGCTCCAGGCGACATCCGGGGATGCGAACCGGGGGCGTCGGGCAGGTGGTTCGGGATGAACGTGTCGTGCGATTCCGGAACCCTCTGGGTTAAGGCGAACGACTTTCGCAAAGCCCTGGGCACACCGCTTCGGAGTCTCTTGTTCTCCTCTTATTCGCTGGGAGGCGGCAGGGAGTCGACCGGGGTCGTCAACCCCGCCATGGAGGTGTCGGTGACGGATGGTTCGTCGCAGGCTCCTATCGTTGCCGGGGGCGTCAGCGTTCTGGGCGGTTCGGGAGTTCCGGGGTCCGCGCCCGCGGGGCTTTGTGTCCTGTCGGGGACGTCGGATGAAGGCGAGGAACGGTCCGTGTTCCAAGGCAAGGGCTGGGGACACGGCGTCGGGCTGTCCCAGTGCGGCGCGCGGGCTTCCGCGCTGCTAGGCAAGGATTTCGCCTCAATATTGGGTCACTACTACCCCGGCACGGCGTTGGAACTGTGGTGGTGAGGCCGGCGGTGAGATCGTGTGCCTGCTCCTTTGTCGGGCTGCTTGCGAGGCCGGCGGTGAGGTCGCTTTGAGGGTTGACGATTTCGATTATGAGTTGCCCCCTGAACTCATCGCCCAAACGCCGCTTCTGAACAGAGACGAATCGCGTCTACTGGTGGTTCACCGGGAAAGCGGCTCCATAGAACACCGGACTTTCAAAGACGTGCCAAACTACCTGGATCCAGGCGACATGCTGGTCGTCAACGACACGCGAGTCATCCCGGCCAGGCTTCACGGGCATCGCGAAACCGGTGGAAAAGTCGAGGTCCTGTTGCTCCGTGACCTTGGCGGCGACCGGTGGGAGTGCCTGGTGAAGCCGGGTCACAAGGTGAGAATAGGGGACACGCTGGCGTTTGGCGAGGGTCCCGGAGACACCGTATACCGCGGCTCAGGGGTCGATCTTCGCCCGCGCCTTCGCGGGGTTGTCGTTTCGCGCACGGGATACGGCGGTCGCGTCATCGAATGGCATTACGAGGGAACGTGGGAGGAGACCATCGGACGTTTGGGCGAGATGCCTCTGCCGCCGTACATAAAGACGGCTCTTTCAGATCAGGAGCGCTACCAGACAGTTTACTCCAACGTTCCGGGCTCGGCGGCGGCGCCCACGGCCGGGTTGCACTTCACTCCCGAATTGCTCGATCAGGTTCGGGCGAAGGGAGTTTCGGTGGAGGCGCTGACTTTGAACGTGGGATTAGCGACCTTCAGGCCCGTCAAAGAGGAGACGGTCGAAGAGCACCGGATCCACGAGGAATACTTCGTCATCGGCGATGAGGCGGCCCTCGCAATAAAGCGCCTGCGCGAGAGGGGCGAGCGGGGCGAGCGAGGTAAGCACACCCAGCACAGCGAGCCAGGGGGCAAGTTGAAACCTTTCGCGGGAGATACGGATCTGTTCATCTTCCCGGGTTTCAGGTTTCACGTCGTCGACCGGCTGATCACAAACTTTCACTTGCCGAGGTCAACGCTGTTGATGCTGGTATCCGCCTTCGCGGGTAGGGACCTGATCATGCGCGCGTACAAAGAGGCCGTGAGAGAGCGTTACCGTTTCTTTTCTTTCGGCGACGCGATGCTTATCCTGTAGATTCTTATCGCGTAGTAGAGGAGGGTTATCTTGCCGGGCTTGAGGTTTGACATAGACGCGGAGTTTGGCGGGGCGAGACTGGGGCGGCTTTCCACCCCCCACGGTGTGGTGGAAACGCCCGTCTTCATGCCCGTGGGTACCCAGGCCACG
>CAZMEF010000200.1:0-3543 GCA_964565305.1 uncultured Eubacteriales bacterium
CACTGTGCGGTCGTCGGGCAGGATCCCCGTGGTCGCGATCTGCCGGCGCACAAAGTCCGCGGCGCTTTCGGCAGCGATGTCGTCCAGCCCGAGGCGGTTCAATTCTCTGTGCAAAGCCCCTGCTCCGGCCTCTTCGGCTTTGGCGAGGTCGCGCATGATCTCGCCGTAGGCGATAGCCGTCTCAAGCCGTCTACCCCTGATCTCGCCTTTCCAAAAGGGCGGCTTGGCTCCGAGGACCGAAGATGGCGCCACCATCACCCGATCTTTCTTGATCTCAACGATCTGCCACGCAAACGCGCCCAGGAGGAAACGGTCGCCGACCCTCGCCTCGAACACAAATTCCTCGTCGAGCTCGCCGATCTTCACCCCGCCTTCCGTCCGGGCATCGTAAAGCCCCTTATCGGGAATTGTCCCTCCCGCGGAAGTGGCGAGCATGCGGCTGTACGTGTCTCCGTCGACACGATCGTTTATGCGGTCGTAGAGGAGCCTGGGCCGGACGGGTATGTCGCGATCGTGCTCGTAGTCCCCCGCGAGCATTCCCAGCACATCCCTCACGTCTTTTGCCGTCACCTCGCGGAACGGGTAGGCGCGCGGGAGGATCTCCAGGACGTCCGCGACCGAGTAGCTTCCGGTCGACGCCATAGAGACCAGATGCTGGGCAAGGACATCCAGACACGATGAGGGCGGGCGGGATCGTTCAATGCCTCCGCGCCGGACAACTTCGGCGGCGAGACCGCTATAGAGCCCTTCCGACGACGCCCTCGCGAAAATCCTCATGACGCTCACGCGGTTCGGGTTGTGCCCCGATCGTCCCAGCCGCTGCATTGCCCCGGATATGGTGCGCGGGCAGCCGACCTGGAAGACCTCGTCGATTTCCCCCACGTCTATGCCGAGTTCCATTGATGAGGTGGCGCAAAGGAGGCGCAGCGTACCGGAGCGCAGAGAGCGCTCGACTTCCAGGCGCTGCTCTTTTGAGACGCTCCCGTGGTGGGTCCTCGCAAAGCCCTCGCCCGCGATCTGATTGACGTAGAACGCCAGCTTCTCGGCGTAGGCCCTTCCGTCCAGGAAGGCGATCACGCTACGCGTGTCCTTGCACAGTGCGAACACCGACCCGGCGATGTCGCGCCACGCGGCGTCTTTTTCGGGCACCTGAGCCTTGAAGTCCGGTGATGTGACCAGGATCTGAACCTCTTTTCGCATCTTAGGCGCCACGATGGTCACAGGATCGGGCGACAGGTAGGCCGCCGCCCCGCTCAGGGGCTCTATAGTGGCCGATAGGCCGATCCGCTGGAGGGGCTCCCGGCAAAGCGTATCGAGCCTCGCGAGAGAGAGCATGAGGTGCGCTCCGCGCTTCGAGTCGATCAGGGCGTGGAGCTCGTCGATGATAGCCCACCGCGCCGTGCGGAGGATGTTCTGCCCCGACTTGGACGTCAGCATCAGGTAAAGCGACTCGGGCGTGGTTAAGAGGATGTGAGGCGGGGACTTGATCATGGCCCGGCGCTCGGCTTGGGTCGTATCTCCCGTCCTGATGGCGACGGAGAGGTCCGTTCCAGCTATTCCGCCTGCTCCGCCTATTCCGCCCAGCGGCTTCCTCAGGTTCTCACGGATGTCCCCCGCGAGCGATTTGAGGGGCGATATGTAGATAAGGTGAAGCTCTCGCTTCAGTTTTCCTTCGCGGGCCATCGCCAGTAGGCGGTCTATGTACACCAGGAACGCGGCCAGCGTCTTGCCCGTCCCCGTCGGCGCGGAGACCAGGGTGTGATCGCCCGAAGCGATGGACGGCCACGCCTCATCCTGCACCGCCGTCGGTTTCTGAAACTCGCCGGCGAACCATCGGGCGGTGTCCTCGTGAAAAAGCTCAAGGGAATTCAATGTTACCGCATCCCTATCGATCATCTGTTCTCTATACTATACCGATTCTGTTCGCGGCTTGTTTGACTTTTGCCTCTTTCGCCTCCGCGAAGGAGGCAAAAAGCTAAGTTCCGCCGGCGGAACTTAGATCTGCCGTAAGTACTCCCGATTAGCACTTAGAACGAAAGTAAGTACCGTTCGGAGGTAGATAGGAGGCTCCGGCAGCTTTGCGGGCCACGGGCGACGATTGCACGGGCCGCGGCGGTCACTTGCGGCACCGATGCGCCTGTGGCGTGGCGGGAAACCCGCTGCTAGAAGAGTTTTGAGGTTGGTGACCCGGGTGCGCGCCGGCACCGGACGGATGCCCGCCCGGAGACACCGGAGCCTGTCTACCGCCAAACGGTAGATAGATTTGTTTTAAGTGCCGGTTCGTGATACTTACGCGGGATCTAAGTACCGGTTTTCGATAGATAGGTTCTGTTTGGGCGCTAGTCAGGCGCTAGACAGGTGCCCGGTAGGTTCTCGGCAGACGATCCGCTCAAAAATAACGGAAAACCACAAACCACTAGCAGGAAGTTGGACAAGAGTGTAGAATAGGGGCATCGAGTGGGGTGAAGTGGGGGACAGTGGCGAACGTGACGGGATTCTCGGGCGAATATCAGCACAGCGTGGACTCCAAGGGAAGGCTTGCGATGCCGGTAAAGTATCGCGAGCAGTTGGGCCCTCGCTTTTTCATCGCCCGTGGGTTGGACAAGTGCCTGTATGTGTACCCTAGCGAAGAATGGGCGCTGGTCCTTCAAAAGGTCAAGGAGATGCCTCTGAACCAAAAGGACTCGCGGGCCTACGCCAGGTACTTCCTCTCGGGCGCGTCTGACGTCGAGCCCGACAAGCAGGGAAGGATCAACCTACCCGGCGGTTTGCGCGAGTACGCCGGCCTCGCTAAGGACGTCTACGTTTTGGGCGTGGGAACAAGGCTTGAGATCTGGGACAAGGTCGAGTGGGACAACGCCAAGGCGGCATACGCCGAGGACTTCTCAAACATAGCGGAGGGCGTGCAAGGGGTATGACAGAGGGTTACCACGAGCCCGTGATGGTGTCGGAGGTAATGTCGTACCTGCTTAAGCGTCGAAGAGAAGTCGTGGTAGATTGCACTGCCGGAGACGGGGGACACTCGCTCCAAGTTCTCAGAAGGACGGCAAGTTTCGTGGTGGCGCTCGACGTGGATAAGGACGCCGTGTCCATCGTAACGCGGCGGCTGGGCCCAACGCACAAAGGCCGCTTTTTGGCGGTCAAGGGCGATTATCGGAACCTCGCACAGGTGTTGGCCAAAGTTGGAGTCCCGAGGATTGACGCGTCTCTTTTCGATCTTGGGGTTTCGTCGCGGCAGGTGGATACCCCGGAAAGGGGCTTCAGTTACCACGGCGCGTCCCGCCTGGACATGAGGATGAACCGGGATTCGCCTGTGACGGCCGGGGACATCCTTCGCGAAAAGAGCGAAGAAGAGATTGCGGCCATCTTATGGGAGTACGGAGAGGAACGGTTTTCTCGCAAGATCGCGAGGGGCATCGTGAAGGCCAGGGAAAGCGGCTCTTTGGAGACGTCTCAAGACCTGGTGGAGGCGATCAAACGCTCGGTCCCGCCGTCGTACCTTAGGGAATCGATTCACCCGGCGAGGCGGACGTTTCAGGCTCT
>CAZMEF010000201.1:0-3526 GCA_964565305.1 uncultured Eubacteriales bacterium
GCACTATCACCGGCGGACCAACGGGTAACCTTTGACCTTGAAGATTCGCCCAGGAATGTTGTGCAGAACCCCACAATGGCGCTAGATGCGAGAGAGATCATCCTACCGAGTCAGTAGTCCGCTATAGGCCTTGACGATGAGTAGCGCTAGTGTTCAGGAGCTGAGACGCTTTGGACGATGCTGATCGATACAACACGTACGATCGCGAAACGCTCTAATCAGTGACTCCACTCCCTGAATCGGACGGGCCTTCGCAGAAGAGGGGGAAACGAACTAGAATGACAGATTCACAAGTTGGTTCGGAAGGACCCCTCTGCTTTCTTGGCAAAGAGGAGAAAGATGCGGTGCTTGCGGCCGCAGGGAGTGTCCGCGTGTCTGACGGAGCCGGTAGATTGCATCCTAGAGTAACCGAACACAAACGCATTTTGTCTGAGCGGAGCAGGACTCGGATGCACGACGCCAGGAAGATGCATATGAGTGACGCTTCGGAAAAGATCCCATTCCTGGCGGGCACGGTATCCGAAGCGGCACTTCCTCGTGTCTACCGCATCCTGGACGCCCTGGTACGAGCCCTGGAGCCGCTGCGATGCACAGTGGGCGAGGGGTTTGCGTTTGTTATCAGGGGGGAAGTGGTGCCCCTCGAGATCCATGAAATGCAGGACAAAGTCCCTCATGTGCTGACTAAGCAGGAGGAAGCGCGGCTCCGGAAATACAGCGAAGAGGAGAAGCGCTATTCATGGGCTAGCGAGCCAATGTTCCGAAAGTACGACTACGTTTTCAACGGCAAGGTGAGCATCTGCGCTACACCCGGAAGATACATACGAGATACTGGGTCTCGATTGATCGAAGAGCGGCTTGGCGAAGTGTTGATTGGTTTGTTTGAATCTTCTGAGCTGGTGCGCAAAGAGGCAGAGAGCCGACGTCAGGAAGAGAAGAGGCTAGCAGGATCAGTTGGGCTTTGAAGAAGGCCGATTGGTTCGACCCGATGGTCGCGCGGAACGATGAGCTGTTTGGGAGCCGGCAACACGAAAGAAGCGCCGACAAAAAGGCCATCAAGGAGTCATTTCGCTACTGGTGAAGAGTGTCAACAAGTCAAACTTTGGCGGATCTGTCCCCAGCTAGACTCACTGACTATAATGGGGATTGTGGAATCGCGAAACCCACCCGCCCTATCGCCCAATGTAGCAGAGCTCAAGATCGGGTACCTGTCTGATCTCAGGATCGCCTGTCATCAATATCCCCTTGGCTGACTGGGAAGAAGCGATCGCGAACGCGCCGGCGTACGCCACCTTATATCGCGCCTTTATCCTTGCCGCCGACATCACGGTCTTTTCGTCTGCCGGAAGTACATTTATCGGGAGCAATCTAATTTGCTCAATTCGCATACGGGCTTCTTCTTCGCCTGCTCTTCGAGCAAGGATGTAAAAAACCTCACCCAGGTTCACCACGTTTATGGATACGGATGGGGGGCCGCTACTCACCGGTAACAGCGAGGCAAGAGCGTCCTTGGCGCTCATATCGCCAAGGGCCCATCGGAGAGTGTCGCGCAGTACCTTACCTGGCGGTTCGCCGTTAAGCCAAGCCAAGACGGCCCAAGAATCAAGGCATACCGGGAAGGCCACTACCGAACACCTTCTCTTTCGCCGCGTGCAGATTTCTTCCCGCTCCGCTTCGGGCTCGAAGGTTCCTGAAATTCGGCGTCTATCTCTGCTTTGTGCTCGGCTTCGAGATCTGCCGTGAGGCTTGGACCCCCGACGCATCCGTAAAGGTCATCCGGTGTGACCCGGGGAACCGGGGTCAGCAAAATCCGACCCTCAAGTACGTCTACCCTAAGCTTCGCGCCCTGTCTGAGCCCGATAGCGTCCCTAACGGTCTTCGGGATCACCACTTGCCCTTTGCTGGACATGTAGGTGTCACCCATGGGCGGTCACCTCTGGTCTTACATTGCGGTAAGACGGTCTCGCTTGTCAAGGGCAGGCTCCAAAGATCGTCGGGTGCCGGTCGACTACCCACGCAGGACACCACCAAACCCCCGTGGAAGTGTTCCCAGGCTGATCCCAAGAGGAATTCACAGATAGGATAGAGGGCAAGGGACAGAGGACAAAGGACAAAGGACAAAGGACAAAGGACATCCGGAAAGGGGCGGCTGCAAATGGAGTATCGGATTACGGCCACCGAGTACAAAAGGCGGGCCGATCGGGTCTTGGACAGCATGAAGGAGAAAGGCCTTGATTCGTTCATCTTCTGGAGTTCAACGAGCGTCTTGTATCTCACTGGCTTTGCTTTCATACCTACGGAAAGGCCTATTGGACTCATCCTGGGGAGGGACGGCAAGAAGACCATATACGTCCCCAGGCTCGAAGTCGAGCATGCGGCTGAGACATCCCAGGTTGACGAAGTCAAACACTACGACGAGTACATAGGGCCCAGGCACCCCATGGTTCTCTTCGCTGAGGTCTTGGAATCAATGGGGCTTCACCAATCGACCATCGGGTCAGACGCGGCCGGGTACGGCTCATCTTGGGGATACTCCGGCCCCAGGCTGTCCGAAGTGCTCCCGAAGGCCAAGATCGTGGTGGATTCGGAGTTGGTCCCAACCCTTCGGATGGTCAAGTCGCAAGAAGAGATCCGCCTCATAAGGGAGAGCGCCACCTGGGGCAACTTGGCCCACACGCTTCTGCAGGAGTATTCTTTGCCCGGCAGGACCGAGAATGAGATCTCCATGAGAGCGTCAATGGAGGCCACCATGTCCATGATCAAGACGCTGGGCCGGACCTATGTCCCGCTAGGCGGCTCCGGCGCGATGGCGGGTTTTCGCGGCCAGATTGGCCCCAACTCGGCGCTTCCCCACGCGGTCACCATCAATGCCGTGTTGAGGCAGGGGGATGTTCTGGTGACCGGGGCCGGCGCCTCGATTGCGGGCTACAACAGCGAACTGGAGCGCACCATGTTTGTCGGTGAGCCGGACGTTGAGAAAAAGAAATGGTTCGGGCACATGAGGGCCCTTATGGAGATCGCGTTCGAACACATGAAGCCGGGCCACAAATGCAGCGAAGTGGACGAGGCCTGCAGGGTTTACTACGAGAAGAACAATCTCTGGGATTACTGGCGCCACCACACGGGGCATTGTCTTGGCATGCTCGGCCACGAGGCGCCTTTCTTGGATTCGGGGGATCACACGGTCATGGAACCGGGCATGGTGTTCAGCATAGAGCCCGGGATTTACGTACCGGGGCTCGGGGGCTTCAGGCACTCCGACACCGCGTTGATAACCGAGTCCGGCATGGACTTCTTCACTTACTATCCCAGGGAACTGGAGGATCTCGTCTGCGGGTAAGGATCGTGCTGCTGCGGTGTGTTCTGCCTTGGCTTGGGAACCTATCGGCTGCGACCAAGGCCAAGGCGGCACACCGGGCAAGTACTGCCGGGAGTGTTTCCACCATGAGGCAAAGGAAGAGGAGCCGCCGGCGTCACGCCCCCCTACACCTGCCGTCCCAGCAGTTCGGTGATTGTTGGACTCATAACC
>CAZMEF010000202.1:0-416 GCA_964565305.1 uncultured Eubacteriales bacterium
TGGCTCAGACCGTTGGTTTGTTCTGTACGCGGGGGCGGATGTCCGGCTCAAGTGTGAGCGATGCGGTAGGGTCGTGTTGTTGGACAGAGTCAGATTCACATCTCGCCTCAAGAAGCGGCTGTCAATTGCTTGCCCCATGGAAATTTAAGGGATTGGCCCTTGCGGCCTTTAACCATGCAGGATATAATCAGCATCGCGCCGGTTGAGCGAACGGGGACACGTCCCTGATCTCCCGCCCCGACGAAACGGGGCCACAAGTCCATGGGAGGAGGATTTTGTATTGCGCCTATATGAGCTGCTCTTTATTACCCGCCCTGATTACGACGAGGACAAGGTCACCTCGGTAATCGCCAGGTACACGGATCTCATCACAAAAGGCAAGGGCATTGTAAAGACCTCGGAAAAATGGGGAAAAC
>CAZMEF010000202.1:426-760 GCA_964565305.1 uncultured Eubacteriales bacterium
GCCACCTGACCTACGAGATCGACGATCTTCGTGATGGAATTTACGTTCTCATCACCTTCGAGGCAGAACGGAATGTCTCAGCCGAACTCGACCGTTTGATGAAGATCGATCAGGAGATCTTGAGGCACATGATCTCCAGAATTGAGCCATCCAAACGCCAGACCGCCGAGAAGCCGGTTGCCAAAACGAAACTGGACGACCGTAGGGCGACGCCTGGCGAGACGGCTCCGACGGTGAGGATAGTAAAGGACAATCCCGCCGCTCCGTCCGCACAGGAAGGTTCTTTGGAGCCAAAAGTGGGAGAGACCACGATCCAAGAGTAATACCGAAGTAT
>CAZMEF010000202.1:770-3478 GCA_964565305.1 uncultured Eubacteriales bacterium
CCACACTGATTGAAAAGCGAACAGTATTCATAGGAACAGTAACCGAAAGCATTGGGAGGGAAGAGATTGCTCAACCGGGTGATCCTTATAGGCAGGCTTACCAAACAGCCGGAACTCCGCGTTACTCCTAGCGCCATGTCTGTAGCAAGTTTCACTCTTGCCGTGGACAGAAGGCCCGGGCAGTCAGGTCAGAGCGTCACGGATTTCATCGACGTTGTGGTGTTTGGAAAGCTTGCCGAAACTACGAGCAAGTACCTTGACAAGGGAAGGCTGGTCGCCGTCGAAGGGCGGATCCAGACCCGAACTTATGAGACCAAAGAAGGCCAGAAACGGAAGGTTTGGGAGATCATCGGGGAGAACGTCGTTTTCCTTGGCCCAAGGCCGCAGGCGCGGCCCGAGGACAAGGTGGATGACGAAGTGCCCGCTGATCCGGCCATCGAACCGCCCAATTTCACTGAGTAACGCGAGGAGGTTTAGCCCTTGAGACGCGAAGGGGGCAGAAAAGCCAAGAAGCGCGTTTGCGCTTTTTGCGTTGAGGGTGTTACCGATGTTGATTACAAGGATGTGCCGAGGCTTCGCAGGTACATCACCGAGCGCGGCAAGATCCTGCCCAGAAGGATCACTGGCAATTGCGCCCGCCATCAGCGCATGGTGACAACCTGCATTAAGAAGGCCAGAGTAATGGCCCTTATGCCCTATACCATAGAGTAGGAACGCGGGAAGTTTCAAAGTATTACCGGGACATACTGCCGGCGGGGCCCTCCTATAGGCCCCGATCGGCGATTTGGAGGCGGATCAGGTCTTGAGGAGCGGCGCGACGAACAGGCTCGTTGAAAGCGCGTTGCTTGCGGGGCTTAGCGCCGTCTTGATCCTGCTCGCCTTCTATGTGCCCGTTATTGGAATGCCGCTTAGCTTTGTATCCCCGTTACCGATAGCCTTGGTCGTACTCCGGCACGGGGGCCGGTGGGGCGGGCTGGCGTCCATCGTTTCCGCGGGTCTGCTCGCGCCGCTCGCCGGGTGGGTCACGGCGCTTGGCCTTTGGGCGGTGTACGGCTCAATCGGGCTTGCGTTCGGGCTGTGCGTCCGCCGGCGTTACAAATACGCGAAGGTACTTCTGGTCACAACAGGTGCTGTTGCCGTGGGAATCCTGGCGGAATTGGGCGCCAGTTTCCTGATCTCGGGCTTCACTCCACTTGATCTGCTTGATCAGATAGCGGCGATGCTGAAGACAGCTGTCGAACTGAATGCCGGGCTGGCAGAGGGCAATCCGATGCTGCAGCAGTTGCTTGTGCAGGTGTCGGATCGCAACGCTATGTTGCGCCTAATTCCGGGTTCCATGGTTCTCGCTGCCTTTTTGCTTTCGTACATCAACGTTGAGGTCCTAAGGCGTTTCCTCCCCAGACTGGGATATGATCTAGACCCGTTGCCGCCGTATAGGAGTTGGTCTTTTCCGGAAGGCTTTGCGTGGGCAGGCCTACTGAGTTTTGTAGGCTTGACGTACCTTGGCGCAAGGATGCCGGATAGCCCACTTTTCATCGTAGCTGAGAATGTGTACAGCATTAGCGCTATCGTGGCCACGGTTCAGGTGTTTTCAATCGTAATATTCTTCTCCTTCCGGGCCGGTTTGCCCAAAATCGTTGTGGGATTGATCATTGTGTTTCTTATCGGCTCTACGGCGGGAAATCCTGCCCTGTCTATCCTCGTCCCGATTTTTGGTATGATGGATATGCTTATGGATTTTCGTCGCTTACGACGCGAAGCCACAGAGTAATTGTCCGGAAGACCGAGTGACCCCATATAGTGACCCGCGTTTTCCAAGGGAGGTTCTCCAATGGAGGTAGTGCTCAAGCAAGACGTCGCCGGGCTTGGAAAGAAGGGGCAGACCGTAACGGTCAAGGATGGCTACGGGAGGAACTACCTTCTTCCGCGTGGGCTGGCGGTGCCGGCTACTAAAGGGGTTATCCGAGAACAAGAGACGCTTGACAGTGCCAAGAAAGACAAAGAGGAACGCCTCTTCTTGGAGGCCAAAGCAAACGCTCAAAAGATAGAGGGCCAAACGCTTGTCTTCATGCGAAAAGCCGGGCAAGGCAGGATATTCGGTTCGATAACTCCGCAGGAGATCGCCGAACGGATCCTCAAGACGCATAGAGTGGTTGTCGATAAGCGGAAGGTACTGCTCGACGAAAACCTGAAGGCGCTTGGCACTCATAATGTGACAGTGCAACTTCATCAAAAGGTTCGCGCGAAAATCAACGTGGAGATAAGGGCGGAGGTGGGCAGCTAGATTGGGGCAGAAGACCACTATCGGGGCAAAGTTGGACCAAGAGGAAATCTACAAGCGCCAGATAGGTGCGATGTTCGGCTATTTGGCCTCGATTTATGGGCCCGAGAAGTTGGTTCTAAAGGCGGGCAAGCTGGACGCACTTTCGGGTATGAAATCGGAGGATCTTTCGGAACAAATCATCGCTCTGCAAAAGGTAGTTTATGAGGATCCTACAATCCGGATATCCCCCGCCATCGGGCAGATCTCCGACATCCTTCAGGAATGCCAGGAAGAAATAGCAGATAGAATGGCGCGGCAGTCGATAGAGCAAGAAATCGAAGAACGCGTTTCCAAGAAGATGCAAGAAAAGCACGAGGAATATGTCCAGGACATCAAGCGTGAGATACTGTCTGAGGATTTAGGACCTGAAAACGACGCTACAAAA
>CAZMEF010000203.1:0-3471 GCA_964565305.1 uncultured Eubacteriales bacterium
GGTCGGTTATCTGCTTTCCTATCAAACAAGGGATCTCGTACGAAGAGTCGGGAATAAACAGGCAGTCCGGTGACTTAGAGCTTATTGTGGTCAACTGGGCCCTGAACTCCACGTCCTCTGCCCGGTAACCTTCGTTAGCGACGATCGATCCTCCCAGTTCCTTGAAGTGAGAGGTGAAATATTCGGACAGTCCTGTGGCGTAGGGATCGCCGACGTCCCGCAAAATGGCGGCTTTCCTGAGCCCCATCTCGTTGAACGCGTAGTCGGCCAGCATGTACCCTTGGTATTCATCGATGAAGCAAACGCGGAACATCCAGGGGTTGAGTGTGCCTGTTTCCGAGTCTACCGTCACCTCAGAGTTTGTGGCGGTAGTGGCGATGACAGGAACTTTGAGGTCGTTGGTCACCGCGATCATGGGGATAGCGCCGCCGCTCCACTCAGGTCCGATGATGGCCAACGCGTTGTCTTTTTCAACAAATCGCTTGACGAGGTTCGCGGCTTGGGCCGGTTCGCCTTGGGAGTCATAGGTGACCAGGCGGACCTCTTTCCCATCGATTCCTCCGGCGGCATTCAGTTCTTTGATGTAGTCGCGTAAGGCCTTATCGGCGCTCTGGCCGAAGAAGGCGTTCATCTGGCCGAGAAATCCGATGGTTATGCGTTCCTTCGAGCATCCGGAAACCGTGGCCGCGACAAGCGCGGCGACCATCACCAGCAACACGACGAAGCGCGTTGTTGGTCTTCTCATTGTTATCCCTCCCTTTCTATTTGAAAAGAACATCACAGTAGCCGCTCGACGCCACTTACACCCACCCTCTTGTCCGCATCGCCTTGGCGATCCGGGCCAATCCGGTCATCCACGCCGCTTCCCGCAAGGTCGAACCTTTTTCGAGAGCGAACTCACTGCTGCGCTTGTAAGCGCCGAGAATACGCGCCTTTTCGCGCTGGAAGACAGTTTCGGTGTCCCAGTACTCGTCGGTGAGCCCTTGGATCCGCTCGAAGTGACAGACGATCACCCCGCCGCAGTTCGCCAGGACGTCGGGTATGATCTTGACGCCGCGAGAAAGCAGTATCTGTTCCGCCTCGGGCGTGACGGGCCCGTTGGCCGCTTCCACGATGAGCTTCGCCCTGATGCCGCCCGCGTTGCCTTCGTTCACCACATCCTGAACGGCTGCCGGAATCAAGACCTCGCACTCCGCGGACAGGACCTGTTCGTTGTCGGCGGAAAGGGCCCCGGGGAACCCCACAACCGAGCCGGCCTTCTTTACGTGCTCGATTAGCCTGGGGATGTCGATGCCCGCCGGATCGGCGAGCCCGCCGTAGATGTCACTTATGGCCACGATCCTGTAACCGTCGCCGTGAAGGAGTCGGGCGGCGTGACTTCCTACCTGCCCGAAACCCTGAATGGCGACTCGCGTGTCGCCCGGAGCCATGCCCATGCTTTGTACCGCTTCCAGCGTCACATAATAGACACCGCGTCCTGTGGCCTCGTCTCCGCCGAGAGACCCGCCCACTTCAGCAGGCTTGTCGTTGATGGCTGCCGGGCAGTGCATGCCGGTGATCTGCTCATACTCGTCCAGCATCCAGGCTTGGGTCCGAATGCTTGTCCCGATGTCCGCGCCGGGCACATCGGCCCAGGGTCCCTTGGGAAGGAGCCTTCTCATGAACGCCCTGACCAGCCGCTCAAGCTCCCATGGGCTGAGTTCGGACGGATCAGCGACGATCCCGCCCTTCCCGCCGCCCGCCGGGATCCCGGCTATGGCGTGCTTGATGGTCATGAACATGGCGAGGGCCTTGACCTCGTCGAGGCTCAATTCGGGCCTAATCCTGACGCCGTCCTTGGTGGGCCCCAAAGCGTCGTTGTGCCGGACACGGTACGCGGTAAAAAGCCTGGTCCGGCCGTTGTCCATCCTGAGCGGTATCTGGTATTCCGTGGTCTGCATGGGCTTACTGAGCAGTTCCAGCGTGGTTTCATCCAGCCCCAAACCCTTTGCGGCCCGTTCTAACCTCAAATGCGCGGCTTCCAACATATGATCCATAGCGGAGAATCCTCCTCGTTCCGTTTAGCAAAAGCCTCCGTCGGGAAAGCCTCCATCCGAAAAGCCTTCCGGGCGGCGGCACAGA
Organism: uncultured Eubacteriales bacterium; assembly: GCA_964565305.1. Lineage (GTDB taxonomy): Bacteria > Bacillota > Sulfobacillia > Fermentithermobacillales > Fermentithermobacillaceae > DULO01. The sequence continues at coordinate 2,122 of CAZMEF010000203.1, forward strand.
TGTGCCTTGTGCTAGACTTTGGGAATGGCGAGGTCCTTTGTCCCGTGCGCGGAACAGATCAGACTGGGATCGAGTCTCGCGATCCACTCGCTCACTATCTGCGCCTGCTTGACTTTCTCGCGCACCAGGAATTCCTGGTACCGGGGCTCGACCCAGGACTTGTATATATCGCCCTCGGACTTGCCGGGCTCGAACTTGAAGTAGACCGGCGCGCAGATCCGCGCTATGTCGGCCGATTCGACGAAGCGGTGGAACCCTCCCATGGCGTCCACGAGCGTCGCGTAGACATCCAAGGGCATGTCGGTGACCTGGCGTATCGACGCAAGCATGGGCAAGGTCATGTCGGCAAGCGGGTTGAAAGTGTCGGCTCCGAGTTTCTCAAGCACCTTCGCGCCGGCGGCGTTGCCGTGGCCCGCGAACACAGATACCTTGAAGATGACGTCCTTCGGGATGATCCCCTGTTCCCTAAGTTCTGAAAGCGCCCAAAGCAAGCCTTCGTCCACGATGAGGAATCCCCGGAACCCTGCGTCTATGCAGCGCTCCAAGTCCTTCAGCACGTAGTAGAAGTTGTCAGAGCCGCGGATCCGAAGTCCCGACACGTATCCTTCTGGCGTCACGACTTGTCGTCCGTTGTCCCACGCCCGGGTCGACCCCAGCGTGGCGATGCCTTCGATCTTCTCCTCGGCCAAGATCGCCGCCAGGTCTTTTATCTCGGAATCGGTCAGAAGCGTGATGCCCTTCACGGTGCAGATTGCCCTGTGAACCGGGACCTTCCTTTTCTTCATCTCTTCCACCATGGCCACGGCCACACTCACGCTTTCGACGCCGGCCACTTCTAACCGGTAGTGAGCCCCGTCTGGAAAGCGCTTTGTCGACGACGGCAGGTCGTAAAGATCTCGCTCCGGCAGGCCTAACTTCTTGATTCCTTCGATGATGCTGTCCACAAGAGTCATCCTTTCTGCTGCTTAGGTACTAGTAGGCGGTTCTTACTCCGCGAGCAACTTGTCGAGCTCGCCTTGCTTCATGGTGTAGCAGTGCTTCTCTTCAGGGAATGCTCCGGACTTCACGTCCGCGATGTAATCCTGGAAAGCCTTCGAGATGACTTCATTTAGATTGCAGTACTTCTTCACGAACTTCGGCGTGAAGCGATCGAAGAAGCCGAGCATGTCATGGACGATCAGCAGCTGGCCGTGGCAATGGGGCCCCGCGCCGATGGAGATGACCGGAACGGTCGCGCGTTCGGTAATTATCTGGGCAACCTCGGGGGGAATTGCCTCAAGGAGAAGCGACGAAACGCCGCTCTCTTCGAGGATTTTGGCGTCTTCGATTACCTTCTTGGCGGCATCGACG
>CAZMEF010000204.1:0-3443 GCA_964565305.1 uncultured Eubacteriales bacterium
TCCAAAGTGGCATCCGACCTACCGAGGGCTATGTTCTCCCTCACCGTCGCCGAGAATAGGAAGTTATCTTGCAACACGACGCCCATGTGGTTTCTGATCGAGGCGAGATCCAGAGTCTTGAGATCGTGTCCGTCCAGCAGAACCCGGCCTTCTGTCGGATCGAGGAACCTGGGCAGCAGGTTTATTAGAGTCGATTTTCCGGACCCTGTACCTCCCACTATCGCCACCCGCTCACCGGGCATGATCTCAAGGTCTATGTTCTTAAGCGCCTCGCGCGAGTCGCCCGGAAACGAGAAGCTGACGTTCTCAAAGCGGATCCCACCTTCTATGTCGGGCAGCATGAGCGGCTCAGGCGGGTTTTGGATCGAAGGTTCCGTGTCAAGGAGTTCAAACAGCCGCGGCGCGGCGGCCAAGGCTTGCGCGGCGGTGTTAACAAGCCAGCCTAGCATCCTTATGGGCCAGATAATGCTCCATATAGCCGTATAGAAGGCGAACAGGGTGCCGCTCGTCATGCGCCCCGTCATCACCATATAGCCGCCGTAGCCGATCATTATCACCGACGAGAGGCCGGAGATAAAGTCCATAGTCGGCTGCGCTTTTGCTTCGATCTCCGATCGTTCCATGTTAGCGTCGAAATGCTCTTGGTTCTTGTTGGCGAATTTCTCTATTTCATGCGGCTCTCTTGCGAAGGCCTTGACGACTCGTATGCCGCTTATGCTTTCTTGCAAAGTTTCGGTTAGGGTGCCCATGCGTTCGCGCACTTTCCTCCACGCGGGCCGGACTTTCTTGTCGAATGCCAACACGTTTCTCAGCAGCAGTGGAAGAAGGCAGCAACTGACAAGCATCAGCTCCAGATTTAGGAACGCCAAATACGCGCCTACGGCGATAAGGGTCACTATCATTTGGGAAAGCAGAAGCGCTCCCCAACCGACAAATTGCTGTATGGCGTCAATGTCGCTCGTGAGCCTCGACATCACCTGGCCCGTGCCCATTCCGCTGAAGTAGGAAGGCGGCAGGCTTTGAAGGTGATCGTGGATCGATTGCCTGACCTTGAAGACGACTTTTTGACCCACGAGCTCCGACAAATACCACTGGCCGTAGTTGGTCACAAATCGTGCCGCGGAAATGGCGACAAACCCCAAAGACAACTTAGCGACAAGAGCCATGTTGCCCGTAGCCATGCCTTTGTCGAGGATCTCCCTGACAAGCACAGAGGGTGAGACCTCCAAAACGGAGGTTATCACCATTGCGGCGAAAACAAGCAGGAGTAAGGGCCAAAACGGCAGCATGTACCCCACTAGCCGCCGAAAATTGGACACGCAAATTCACCTCTTTGTGGAACGATCCGGATGCCTAGCGTCGTCATCGAACGAGATGGAGCGGGTGAAGTAAGTAAGCCGGACCGGTACTATCAAACGCCAATAGAAGGGTGCCACGCGACCATTCGCGGACTGCCCGGAAGGCGCCGATTCAGTAGCGGGTGAACACGAGCCCAGCCCCTTAAGGTGATGTCCCTAATCAGACCCCGAAGAGAATACCACAAGCGTCCCGAGCGGACAAGTGTGCGGGATGAAGGTATAATCGGAAGGTAGGCACGCGTCTTCGGCGACTTCGGTTAGTTCGCCGAAGAGTGAATGGGGGAGCCAGTTGTCCAGAAAAAGGATCGTCGAGGCTACGTTCCTGGTCGTCTTATTGGGCGCTGTGTCGAAGGTCATGGGCTTCGCTCGAGAGCAGATGATCGCCGTATTCTTCGGGGCGACGGGCCGTACCGACGCGTACGTTGTGGCAAACACCATTCCCACGATCATAACCGGTCTGTTGTCAGGCCCTTTGTCGACGGCTTTCCTGCCTGTTTTCGCGTCTCATGTCGCGAGGGGCGACAAGCAAGGAGCAAGACGCCTCGCGTCATCGGTAATCACCATATCTACGGTTGCAGTGCTGGGCATTTCGATCTTGGCCATGTTCCCTGCCAACGCGCTTGTATCTCTAGCTGCCCCCGGCTTTTCGGGGGAGACGTTCGGTGACGCCGTCCTATTGACCAGGGTGTTCTTGCCCGCAATGGCCATTCCGCTACTTGCGGCTTTCGCCAAATCGATCCTAAACACGCACGATCATTTCGCCGTTCCTGCCTTGGCGCCATCGCTGCAGAACCTCGTCATAGTCGCGGTTATGAGTCTGCTTGCGCCGGTGTTCGGGGTGAAGGGACTCGCGATAGGCGTGGTGCTCGGCTACGTAGCCGCCCTTGTCGTGCAGATCCCACAGTTGACTGAGGTCGGCGGTCTCCCCACACTTTCCTTCAAGATAGATGGAAGCGTGCGGAAGGTACTCGCTTTGGCCGTCCCGCTGGTGGGAGGGTCCTTGTTTTCACAGCTTTATCTGTTCGTTGACAGAAACCTTGCGTCGCATTTGCCGGAAGGCTCCATAGCCGCCCTCAGCTTCGCCGATAGACTGCGCCAAGTGCCCCTCGGGCTCTTCGTCGCCGCTGTGGTGACGGTGGTTTACCCCAGCCTTTCCGCCATGTGGGCGAAGAAAGACCTGGATGGGTTCAAAGAAACCGCAATCATGGGCCTTCGCTACGCCGAATTCGTGTGCATCCCGGCGGCTGTTGGGCTGATGGTGCTGGCCGGACCGTTGGTGCGGGTTGTTTTCCAGCACGGCGAGTTCACGCAAGCGGCCACGGGAGTCACCTCATCCGCGCTTGTCGCCTACAGCCCGGCGCTCGTGGGCATGGCAGCGCTTCAGATCATATCAATGGCGTTTTACTCGAGCCAGGACACGAGGACTCCGGTTGTGCTCGGCGCCGGCACCGCCGCACTCAATATTCTACTGGACATCGTTCTCGTGAGGTTTCTCGGGCACACGGGGCTCGCTTTGGCCAATTCGCTATCTGTGACGGTGGGCGCTCTAGTCGGCATATACGCGCTGAACCGCCTTTCCAGATTGCCGCTACGGTCTTTGGTGCGGTCGTTGGTAAAGATCCTGATCAGTTCGGGAGTTATGGCGGTGGCCACTCTTGCGCTATCACGGGCCGTCGGTTTTGCCGAAGGCTCGGGGCGGCTCGTGCGAGACCTTCTGAACGCAGGCGTTGTGGTCGGCGGGGCCGCGTTGGTGTACGCGATCACAGCGGCTGTTCTTCGCAGCGAGGAAATGTCTGCGTTTGCGGGGATTGTGCGACGCAAAATTGGCGGTAGACGTGGAGAACCCGGTGATGGGAACGATGCGGACGGAATTGGTCAAGGGGCGGATGGCGTCAAGGATGCGGGCGGCGCCAAGGGTGCGGACGGTACCAAGGATGCGGACGGCGCCAAGGATACGGACGGCGCCAAGGATGCGGACGGCGCCAAGGATGCGGGCGGCGCCAAGGGTGCGGTCCGCGGGTCCAAGGGCACTTTGATCACCAACAGAAGGTTAGCCACCAAAGAGAAAAGAGATAGGAAACGAGG
>CAZMEF010000205.1:0-3436 GCA_964565305.1 uncultured Eubacteriales bacterium
GCTCTCCGTCAAAGAGCCTAAGTTCACTTCCACTTGCACGCGAATCCCCCCAGATTAGTCATTCGATAGATGCAAATTGCGGCTCACTCTGCAATGTTTCATCCGAGTAAGCCCTACACTCCTTGAACCGCCGGGACATGGAATAGCCTATGAGGACTTCAATAAAAGCGCCCGACACGATAGCCAAAGCGCCCAGCGCCCCGCCAAGAGACGGAAACGCTTTAGCTAGAACCAGCACCGAGCACGATGTAACGGCGACGTTGGCGAGCTTTGACGCGGTGACCCAGACGGCGTGGCGGGTGAACATCAGCAACCCCCCGTAAAACTCGGTAAAAGCGAGCAAAACTGGGGTTATGGTAAGCATCCGCAAGGTAGCCATGGCCTGGCCGGTGATATCGGGCGTCGTCCCTAACAACTTACCGAAAACCCATGCGCCCACAATGGGGACGTTGCATATTAAGAGGGCCGCCGAGCCTGCTGCGCCCAACGAAAAGGAAAACGCCCGGATCTTCCTGTAGGTCCTCGCGTCCCTGACGTAGATGACCACAGCATGGTAAATGTTGTAGGTCAAAGCCGCGAAAATGTACGAGAAACTCGTGGCGACCTGGTATCCTGACAACGTGATCTCCGGAGACGCCGTTCTAGAAAGAGCGGCGGCTATGGTGGGGTTCGCAAGCGTCTGCAAAGATGCCGCGACGGCCAACGGCATGGCGAAAGACGCTATCTGCCTCGGGGTCGGCAGGCTAGAGTCATCGTTTTCTAAGGCCAAAGGCTTCAAGGCCCGCTTCGTGACTAAGAACGCCAAGACGGCTTCGGTGGTGAGCCCCAGCATCAGTATCGTGGCTCCAACCGGGCCTTGGGGCCACATTCTCGGCAAAACCCACGCAGCCAGGAGCATTACTCCGACCCTTACGAACATGTTGGCGGTCATCCATACCGTTCTCTTCTGTAGCACTATGACGGATTGATACAACGAGCGAAGCGCCGAAGAAACCGGCCAAACAATGCAGACGCGAAGCGACAAGACGGCGGCGCGGTACACTTCCTCCGTGAGGCCCAAAACGCCCATCAACACTGTCTTGGAGAAGGGCGTCCACGACAGTGCCAGCAGTCCCGCCACAAGGCCGGAAACAAGCCACAAAGACGTCCTACGGACCAACCCGAACGATTTTTCTCCCGAAGTGAACGTGAGAGCCATCCGCTGCAGGCCGTAGCAAGGCGCTTCGAAAAGCTGACCTACGCTCACAGCGGCGGAATGACCCGCGAGAGCGATGGCCGGAGCCGCGGTTCGGGCGGTCGCGCCTGAAACAATAGAGTGGGTGACCATCATAAGCACAGACGTAGCCGCCAGCGGAGTGTAAAATCTAAGTATGTCAGGGAGAGAAAGTTCTGCCGTTGTGTTTTCCATAAGTGACGTTTCGATACCGGCAGCCGTTATTCCTACGAGGCGTTTACGCAAAGGGGAAGCTGCGGACACTACCTTAGCGGCCTAGTCGCAAACGTCGGGGAGTGGTGAATTTGATCGGCGAACTGGCCTCTCGCGTCACGGAAGCCCTAGTGGAAAGCCTCCACCACGCCGTGCCGATGCTGCCGGTTATGTTCGGCGCTTTCATCCTCATGGAATTCGTAAATCATAACACCCGGGCTTCCGGCATCGCGCGCATCACCAAAAACAGGGCCATCGGCCCCCTGGTCGCGGCGGGGCTCGGGCTTCTGCCGCAGTGCGGGTTCTCCGTTGCCGCGACGACTCTATTCCTAGAGGGCCTTATCCCGGCGGGTTCCCTCCTTGCAACTTATATAGCGACATCAGACGAAGCGGTGCCAATTCTTTTGGCGGACCGATCAACCCTGCCCTGGGTAGCGCCGCTTCTGCTCACAAAACTTGTCTGGGGCACAGTTGCTGGGGTGGCCGTGAACATGGCGCTGGCGACGCGGCCACAAAGCCAACGCGGGAGAACTCCCGGGCGCCCGGCGTGCGCCCCGGAAAACGGCACTTGGCGCGATCACCTCTCGCACGCCTTTCACAGAACTCTACGGATAGGCTCTTTAGTGGTTCTCTTTTCAACGGCGCTACATTTACTGGGCCAGGGCCTGTCAGAAACGCTGGGATCCCTCGGCGCTGGAAGGGGCCTTCTTGGGCCCGTGGCGACATCCTTCGTGGGTCTCATCCCCTCGTGCGCTACCTCTGTGGCGCTCGCCGAGGGGTTCAAATCCGGGGTACTGTCGTTTCCCGCCATGGTGAGCGGCCTCACGGCGAACGCGGGATTGGGCCTACTGGTGCTCATCAAAGAATCGCGCCGCCGGGGCGAAGCCTTGTCTATCATCGCGTCGCTAGTAGCGTCCGCCGCGATTGCGGGCCTTCTGGCAACGTTGCTTTATCCCGCCTAGAGCGTCCACCCTTTCGCTTTCCATTATGTGCTATACTTGTGACACATCACGAGAGGAGGACCGGATCAGCCGAGATGATTCGCTAGTTACTTGCCCAACCACAGCGCGAGCCGCCTTCTGTAAGGCATCTAGCTGATTTGCGACTAACGAATTCATTCGGAGTGATTCCCATGACGGTCCTTCAAATCTCATCCCTCGGCCTTTCCTTTCAAGGGACTTTTTTGTTTCGAGATGTCACCGCTGCTTTGCGCGCCTCGTCGCGGGTCGGACTCGTCGGCCCAAACGGGGCGGGCAAGACAAGCCTTCTGAGGGTCTTGCTCGATCAAATCCCGCCCGATAAGGGAACGTTCTCTTGGGTAGGGCGGCACAGGTTCGGCTATGTTCCCCAGTCTTTCGGCGTCGGCGCCGGCGAAACGCCGCTCTCGCTGTTCGGGGCATCGTCGGGCAAAATGGACCGCTCCGCGGCCGGCATTTTGGGTCGGAGCGGGATCGGCAAGGCGCTTTGGGAGACCCCGGTATCCCAGCTGAGCGGGGGCGAACGCACGCGCCTTTCGCTTGCTTTGGCTTTCTACGGTCAACCCGATGTCCTCATCTTGGACGAACCCACAAATCACCTCGACATTGCCGGGATCGAGTGGCTCGAACGAAGGCTGCAAGGCTTCAACGGCTCGGCTTTGATCGTTTCCCATGACCGCTATTTTCTGGACAATACGACAGACCAAATATGGGAGATGGACCTGGGTCTTCTCAAAGTCTACCCCGGCAACTACAGCGCCTACAGGAAACAAAAAGAGACGGAAACGGCCACAGTTCAAAGGGGGCACGACAAGTGGGCCCAAGAAGTTCGCGATTTGCAGGTGGAGGTCAGAAACCGTCGGGAATGGTACCGCCGTGCTCACGATGACGCAGGAAAAAACGACTTCTACCGCCGCAAAGCCAAGAAGCACGCGAGGGCGTTCTTGGCCAAAGAAAAAACGCTGACCAAACTCGTGGAAAGCGAGCCCGACAAGGTACTGTCGGCGACGCAGGCTTTCGTGGGGCTTTCCGG